>JAFWZN010000116.1 GCA_017522345.1 Clostridia bacterium
AATTTCATATCTTGTGTTATACTATTCATGAGATTTGAAGCCACCTTCTTTAGTTTTTGTCTAGCAGCTTAACTATACCAGATTGGCTCTCAAATCTCTTTTGTTTTTTTATCTTTTCCAAGATGTATTGTAGCTCTACACTGAAAACAAACGCCGTAAAAAGGCAAATGTTGAATATTTTTCCTTTCCGTGTTATAATAAAACAGAATACCCATTCGGAGGCAGGCATGGCAAAAGAATACAAGGCAAAAGATATAACCATCCTCGAGGGCTTGGATGCGGTGCGTATGCGTCCCGGCATGTACATCGGCTCTACCGGCACAAGAGGACTTCATCATTTGGTCTGGGAAATCGTGGACAACGCGATTGACGAGGCTGCAAACGGATATGCAAACGAAATCACCGTCACCCTAAAAAACGACGGCTCGTGCGAGGTTTCGGACAACGGACGCGGCATTCCCGTGGATATTCATCCGCAGCTTGGCGTGAGCGCGGTAGAAGTCGTCTACACCCAGCTGCATGCTGGCGGCAAATTCGACGATAAGAATTATGCGTACTCCGGCGGACTTCACGGCGTGGGCGCGGCGGTTGTCAACGCGCTTTCCGAGTGGTGTCAGGTTGACGTTTATCAGGATTTTTCGCATTATCAGATCAAATTTGCCTCTGTCGAGGATAAAAAAACCGGCAAAATCATTTCCGGCCATCCGCTTGCGCCGCTTGCCAAGATTTCAAATACCCGCAAAAGAGGCTCGGTCATCACCTTCAAGCCCGACCCCCGCGTGTTTGAGGATACAAATTTCAATTATGATACCGTAAGACGGCGCATCCGGGAGCTCGCTTATTTGAACAAGGGCGTGAAGTTCGTCTTTACCGACGAGCGCGTGAAGGAAGAGGGAAAGCGCAGAATCGAATATCTTTTCGAAGGCGGTCTGACCGATTTCGTTCAGTATCTCAATCACGACAAAAACGCCATGGGCGAAACCATCACCTTTGAGGGCGAAAACAGCGGCGTTCGCATCCGCGCTGCGATTCAGTACACCGATTCCTACACGGAGAACATTTTCTCCTTCGTAAATAATATTCCAACCGCCGAGGGCGGCACGCACGAAACCGGCTTTAAAGCCGCCATCACCCGCGTGTTCAACGATTATGCCAGAAAAACCGGCGTTTTAAAAGATAAGGACAACAATTTATCCGGCGACGATTTTCGCGAAGGCATGACGGCGGTTCTGGCGGTCAATGTGAAAAATCCGCAGTTTGAAGGCCAGACCAAGGGGAGACTCGGAAATACCGAGGTGCGCCCCGCGGTCGAAGCGTTCTCGGCGGAAAAATTAGCCATTTATCTTGAAGATCTTAAGCATCAGGAAGCCGCGCAGATGATTTTGGACAAGGCGGTCAAGGCGGCGAAGGTGCGCGAGGCCGCGAGAAAGGCCCGCGACGTTGCAAGACAAAAAAACGAGCTGGAGGCCGCGCCGCTTGTCGGAAAGCTTTCTTCCTGCACGGGAAGGGACGCCAAGGCAAACGAGCTTTTCATTGTAGAGGGAGACTCTGCCGGCGGCAGCGCCAAGCAGGGTCGCGACAGACGCTTTCAGGCGATTCTGCCCCTTCGAGGAAAGCCTTTAAATGCCGAAAAGAAGCGTCTCGATCAGGTGCTTGCCAATGAAGAAATCCGCTCCATGATCACCGCGCTCGGAACGGGCATCGGTGAGGATTTCGATATTTCGCATCTGAAATACCACAAGGTCATTATCCTGTCCGACGCCGATCAGGACGGCGCGCACATCCGGGCCATCCTTCTGACCTTCTTCTACCGATATATGAGAGAGCTCATCACAAACGGGCATGTATATATCGGCATGCCGCCGCTTTATAAGGTGCAAAAAGGGTCGGAAGTCATTTACTGCTACGACGATAAGGAGCTGCCAGCCGCCGTTAAAAAGGCGGGCAAGGGCTATACGCTTCAAAGATACAAGGGCCTTGGCGAAATGAACCCCGAGCAATTGTGGGAGACCACCATGAACCCGAACGGCAGAAAGCTTATGCAGGTCATGATCGAGGACAATACCGAGGCCGACAGAATGGTCACCGTGCTCATGGGCGACAAGGTTGAGCCGCGCAAGGAATATATTTTCCAGTATGCCGATTTCAACAAAAAGGACGACTTTGAGCCCGTGAATACGGAAGGAGGGAAATAAGGCATGGCGCGAAAAAGCGCGGGCGGCCCGACAGAGCCTATAAAGCCCGAAATCATCCTTCAGAAAACCATGGAAAGCGTGATGCACGCCTCCATGATGCCCTATTCCGAGCACGTTATTCTGGAACGCGCCCTTCCGAGAGTCGAGGACGGCTTAAAGCCCGTTCAAAGGCGCATCCTGTTCACCATGCAGGAGCTTTCCCTTTCCCCCGACAAGCCGCACAGAAAATGCGCCCGCATCGTGGGCGATTGTCTGGGTAAATATCATCCCCACGGCGACTCGTCCGTGTACGGCGCGCTGGCGCGCATGGCGCAGCCGTTTGCGCTCAGAGCAACGCTCGTCGACGGTCACGGAAACTTCGGCTCCATCGACGGCGATAGCCCCGCCGCCATGCGTTACACGGAAGCCAGAATGACGTCGCTCGCCATGGAAATGCTCAGGGATATCGACAAGGACACCGTGGGCTTTCACCTGAATTTTGACGATACGCAAAAGGAGCCCGACCTTCTGCCCGGCAGATTTCCCAATCTCCTTGTAAACGGCGCTGACGGCATCGCCGTCGGCCTTGCGACGAACATTCCGCCGCACAACCTTTCCGAGACCATCGACGGCGTTATCGCTCAGATGGAAAACCCCGATATCACAACGAAGGAGCTTATGAAATACATCCCCGGCCCGGATTTTCCGACCGGCGGCGTGCTTGCGTGCTCCGAGGAGCTTTATCAGGCTTACGAAACCGGCAGGGGCAAGGTTCAGCTTCGCGCGAAGGTGGACATCGAAAACGGCGCATCCGGCAGAAAGCTGATTGTCGTAAGCGAAATGACCTACGGCAAAAACAAGGCCGCCGTTTTAGAAAAAATTCTGAAGCTTTCCGAGGAAAAGAAAAATCTCTTCTCCGGCATCTATGACATTCGCGACGAGTCCGACCGCATGGGTATGCGCGCGGTCATCGAGGTTAAAAAGGACGCGGATGTGGACAGAATTCTGGCGGGTCTTTACAAATACAGCGAGCTTCAGGACACGGTAGGCGTGAACATGGTCGCCATTGCCGACGGAAAACCCATGCAGATGGGCTTAAAGGCCATCATCGGCCACTACATCCGCCATCAGAAAAATGTCGTGACCCGAAGAACGCAGTATGAGCTTGAGCAGGCCAGAGCCAGAGCCCACATTTTAGAGGGGCTCATCATCGCCGTTGACAATCTGGATGAAGTTATCGCGCTCATTCGCGCGAGCAAAAATCCCAAGGAAGCCAGAGAAAAGCTGATAGGGCGCTTCAGCTTAACCGAAATTCAGGCGCAGGCGATATTGGATATGCGCCTTCAGAGACTGACCAACCTTGAGATTCTGTCGCTTAGGAACGAGCACGCCGAAATCCTGAAGCGCATCCGCACGCTTGAGGGAATTTTAAAAAGCGAAAAGAAGCTTTTGGGCGTAATCAAGGCGGAGCTTACCGAAATCAAGGAAAAATACGCCGACGAAAGGCGCACAAAATTGGTCGACGCGTTTGAAGAAAATGAAATCAAGCCCGAAGCGCCGGTTTCGGACGAAGCGGTCGTATATGTGACGGCAAACGATTTTATCAAGCGCATGCCGCCGAAGACATTTGAAAAAGCCGTGCAGGCCGGCGAAATGGCGGATCCGCCCAAGACGGTTTTCAGGCTGGAAACGTGCGACAAGCTTCTGTTCTTTACCGATCAGGGCAATTGCTTCCCGGTCACCGTTTCCCAGATTCCGGAATGCCGCGTCAAGGATAGGGGCCTTCCGCCCGGCGGCCTGCTCGCGGGCCTTTCCAAGGACGAAAAGCCGGTATCGATTCTTCACGTAAAGCCCGGCGATTTCAGGGGAGAATTCCTGTTTGTCACCGCCTTGGGCCTTGTAAAGCGCGTGGAGGCGAGTGAATACGACATCAACCGCGTAAAATTCCAGGGAACGGGCATAAAGAGCGGCGACAGCTTAAAGTGCGTCTTCCGCTTAAACGGCGAAAAGAACATTCTTTTAATTTCCAAGCTCGGCATGGCCATTCACTTTACGGTTCAGGAAGTTTCCTTAATTGGCAGAACCGCCGCAGGCGTAAAGGGCATGAGCCTTGCGCCGGATGATGAAATCGCCTTTGCAATATTGAACGACGAGGAGGGCGAGGCGCTTATCATCAGCGACAAGGGCTACATGAAAAGGTGCCTTTTAATCGACTTCGATTTGCAGGCCAGAGCCGGAAAGGGCGTTAAGTGCTTTAATTTCCAGAAAAACGGCGCGAACGGCGCCTGCGTCGCCTGCGCCATGCTCGTTAAAACCCCGTTTGAGTTCACCGTCAAACAGAAATCCGGCGAAAAATCGGTGTTCTCCGCCGAGAGCATCCGCATCGAGCGCAAGGATTCCAGAGGAACCATGTACGCCATGTGCGTGCTTGATGATATCGTCGAAAGCGTGCTAATCAATTCTTAGAGGAGGAAACGATAATGGAATATGGTCTTCAGCTTTACTCGGTCAGAGACATCACCAAAGACGATTTAGAGGGCGCTCTTAAGAAGGTTTCAGATCTTGGCTATAAGTTTGTGGAATTCGCAGGCTTTTTCGGAAACGACGCCGAAACGGTAAAGAGCTGGCTGGACAAGTATGACCTTAAGGTTTCCGGCACGCATACCGGCCTTAACGAGCTTGTAAACGATCTTGAAGGCACGATCGCCTATCACAAAACCATCGGCAACAAAAACATCATCATCCCCGGCCATGATCTTTCCGAACAGGCGAAAATCGACGATTTCGTTGAAAAGGTCAACAGAATCCAGCCGATTTTGAAGGAAAACGGCATCAATCTTGGCTACCATAACCACAGCCATGAATTCCTCCCCAACAAGGACGGAAGCCAGATTGAAGATCAGATCATTTTCAGAACCAATGTTGATATCGAAATTGATACCTTCTGGTTCTATAACGCTACGGGCGAATCCGCCGTGAACATGATGGAGCGCATCAAGGATCGCTTAACCGTCATCCACATCAAGGACGGTATCAAGGGCGGCGCAGGCAAGCCGCTCGGCATGGGCGAGGCGCCTGTTCGCGCGGTTTACGACAAAGCGGTTGAAATGGGCATTCCCATGGTTGTAGAGAGCGAAACGCTTACGCCCGACGGACTCACAGAAGCCAAAATCTGCATTGAATACTTAAAGGCGCAGGAGAACTGAGCCGCGTTTAAGCCGCCCCGGCATGTCCGGGGCGGCTTTTGGAATCCATTTTCAAGCAATACCTTTTCTGTGTGCTACAATCTTCTCATAAATTGAGAGGAGGGATTTTAAAGTGCCTGAGGATATTTGGGGTGAGATGAATTTTGCTGAAGCGAAAGAGTTTCAGGAAATCAACGAAGCCCGTGAAGCGGACGAATGCGCGATTTCCTATTCCGAATGCGGCTTTAATATGTTCGGCGGCTATGTGCCCGGGCGCGTGACCGAGGTCAGCGAAAACGGGGGAGAAGCCAATGAATCCGTAAAAGAGCTATCGGAGGAGATTGATTCTTGGATTCATCAGGGCGAGACGCGCTCCTGCGCGGTCGCCTGCCAGACGATGATTCAGAACCAGACCAGCGAAACGGATAAAACCGAAAAGGAGCTTATAAACAGAGGGCACGAGCTCAACGTATACAACAACGGAACCGCTCCCGCAAACGAGGGCGCGATTTTAAGAAGCTACGGCTATGATGTTGAGCGCACGGAAACGGCAAGCCGGGAAGAGCTGGTCGAGGCTGCCAACGAGGGCGGCACCAAGGTCATTTTGCACATTGATTCCATCCGCACGGTTTATCCGCATCTGCCGGGCGAAATTACGCCGGATCATGCGGTGCAGCTTCTGCATGTGGAAAAAACGCCCGAAGGCGAAATGGCGATCATCAACGATCCCGATCAGGAAAACGGCGCGGGACTTGTGTACCCGATGGAGATTCTGATGAAGGCGTGGAATGGCGACATGACTACAGTGAAGAAGGGGGAGGCGGTTTAAAATGACGATGGAAATGCTTTTAAAGGCGTTAAAGGGACACGAAACGGTTCAAAAGAGCGTGCCGCTTGAGCTTCGTCCGTCGCTTCCTAAATTTATCCCGGGAGAAAGTCTGACGGCGGAAGTGTTTTACTATGCTTCCGAGCGCGAAAACGGCGAGTTTTTTCTGTGCGCGCCGGAGATGAGAATTCTTTGGGACGCCCAAAAAGCAGAAATTCTTTCAATTACACCCCTTCCGGGCGGCGAAAGAATCGGCAGTATGCAGGATGCTTTAAAAGGCCCGACCGTCAAAAAGCAGAAGGAATATATCGCATTTGGCGATCAGGTGCTTTCGGGAAAGGAAGCGCCCGACGATGAAAAATGGCTTTCGTCCATGGGCGAAGCGTTTTCGAAGTGGTATAAGAATTAAGGAGGGTAAGCGCTATGCGTGAAATGGATATGGAAAGAATGGTAAAGGAAACCCAGGAAGCCGAAAAGGTAGTTGAGCAGATGGAGACCGAGGAAGCCGTCGAGCAGGCTGAAATGAACGAGGGCATAAAGGAAGAAATAAGCGCGGAAGAAGCCAAGGAGCAGGAAGAGATGAACAAGGGCTCCATCGGCTATTCTTCAAGCTACTACATGAGCGAGTATGAAAGGGCCATTAAAAACGGCAACAGGATCGCGCAGGAGAACGCGCTTAAGAACTATGCGCACGCAAAGGCGAAAGAGGATCTGAAATAAATCAGACGCCGGAAACGGCTTTCAAAACCGCTTCCGGGCATGTGTTATCATTGGTTCATCAAGTGAGGGGAACACCCCCAAAGAAAAGGAGAAAACACAAATGGCAAACATTCTTGAAACGAGCGTAGAGAAATTCTTAGATCAGGTTCAATCCTTAAAGGGCGTGCGTCCCGTCTCCACCGATGAACTGGTGAGCCTTATTAAGAAGCATGCGGCGGGCGCGACCGTGGCTGCCGTTGCGGCAGGCTTCATTCCCGGCGGCGCAGGCGCGGTGGCATCCGCAGTCGGCATCGGCTTTATCTGGACGATGTACTATCGCCTGTGCGGCGTTCTCAAGATCAACATCAGCAAAAATGCGCTCAAAGCGCTGGCGTCCGCGCTGATTACAAATGTTCTGAGCTATATTGCCGCGGAAGTAGCGGTCAACACCGTGCTTTCGATTATCCCCGGCGGCGTTTTGTTCACCTCCGCAGCGTGCGGCCTTATGAACTATTACCTCGTATACTATTCCGGCGTTGTTTTCATGAACATGCTGGTTCGCATTTTCTCCGTCGGCATGGACGTTGAAAGCATGACGGCTGAAGAGCTTAAGCGCGTCCAGAAGGAGACCGTAAACGCCGTTTCCTTCAAGGATGTAAAGAGCGAAGCCAAGGAAGCCTACAAGCACAGAAAGGCCGACGGCACGGCGAGCGCCATGAATGACGACGATGACGACGAAAACGAGACCGAAAACAAAAACATCGTCATGCGTCCCGATCACGACTATGAACTGCATGTCGCCGTCGACTTTGGCTCCACCAACTCCGTCATGGGCGCAACCCTTTACGAGTGGGACGGAGACGAATGGGTCACCTCCCAGTTTGACTGCAATTTCATGGAAAGCTATCCTACCGCCATTGTTTTCAGAAACGAAAACCGCGACAATCCCAACGTTGAAAAGGATGCGTACGTAGGCCGCGAAACCACGAACCTCATCGAAAACCAGGCCATGCCCGCCAAAGCCCGCGTGCATTTCAAGCCCGCGCTGTACGAAGCGGAAGGCTCCGACGTTTATAACGAAGGCGTCGCCCTCACCATCACCTATTTCAGCTACCTCTATTCCGAATTCAAGCGCGAGGTTTATGAGCGCATGCCCAGAGAGGTTCTTTCCTCTTTAAAGACCACCCTTCACATCTCCACCCCCGTTCGCGCAGGAGAAAGCCAGATCGACCTCATGCGCCAGATCGCGCAGAAGAGCGGCTTTGTGCCGGAAAATGGCATCGACTTCATCAACACCGACAGAAACGAAGCCGACTGCATCAAGCACCTCGCCTGCGTCTCCCACCCGGAGGTCATCTCCCGCATGAACAACTACGGCGGCGAGGGCGACATGTATATGCTGTTTATCGACATCGGCGGCAGCACCACCGATATCGAGCTCATTCGCCAGAGCGCCATCCGTTCCTTCGATGAGAAGGGCGAGCCCATGAGCGTCATCGCCATGTGGCCCAAGAAAAACATCAAGCGCCCCTTGGGCGGCTGTGAAATCGATCAGGCCATCTGCGATTATCTGGTAAAGGGCGGCTTCCTGCTTCCCGGCGAAGTCAAAAAGGCGCTTGAAAGCGGAAACGCCAAGACGCGCTTCCGTCAGTTCAAGGAAACGATCAACAACCGCCTGCGCGACGGCATGAACGTAAACAACTTAGGCCGTCTGAACGAATATGCGCAGGATGAGGACTGGAACCACGCCGAGCGCCGCTTCAATGAAAAAACGCCCATCACCCCCGAAATCTACGAAACCGAAATCTGCGCCGACTACATCGACCGCATGATTCAGGCGATCAAGGAAGTATTCATGGAAACCGGCGTTCGTCAGGAGCAGGTGGACGCGGTGTTCGTAACCGGCGCAGGCAGCAAGCTCTACTTCATCCACGATCTCCTGCTTGGCAGGATGGGCACTTCGCCCCTTTCCCTCAAAAAGATCATGGAGGATGAAACCCGCCTCTTCGATCGCTGCTGGGACGATCCCGCCCAGTGCTGCGCCAAGGGCGCGCTGGTCAGCGTGCTGTCTGTATAATAAACACGAATTCAAAGGACGGATGAAACGATGAAAAAGAATCAGTTTATCGCCGAAAAGGAAGCCGCGCTTGAAAAGGCAAAACAGGCGCAGCACCCGGAGGCGGCGCTTTCCGACAATTGGATTCAGACGCTGATGGAGGATCAGCTGGCGCGCGGATATTTAAACCGCCTGGAGCCTTCCGAGAATTGGAATATGCCCGAGAGCGAATCCGCTCAGCGCTTCGGCTGGCAGAAATTTGTCCGACTGCCCATCCGGCCGGACGAAAGCGACGATGGACAGCTCATGGAATGCTGGCAGAGCGCATTGAGCGCGCTTCACACGCTGGATACGAAAATAGCGTTTGTTCTTCTTCGCGCAAGGGGCAAAACCAACGTTTATGTAGGCGCGTGCGCCCGAAACGGGAAGACCGATTACGCGAAGAAGATTCTCAATCAGTCGCTCACCATTCACATGCCGGGCGCGGAGCTTGACGAGCCGGACGGCTGGGAAACGCCGGATTTTCTGCTTTCGAAGCTTTCCGAAGCCTCGGGCGTGGTTACGGGCATTCCGTCCTTAAGGGGCGCAAACGCGTTCAGGCTTCAGACCCTGTCGAAGCTTTCCCGCGGTATTTCCGTGCAGGGCAATGAAAAGGACTATGCGCTTGTCGTAATTGCCGATCCTGCGCAGGACGAAGAAATCACCCGCCTTCAGGAAACGCTTTTGAATCTTAAAAGTGAAATCCATTATCTGACTTCTTATAATGAAAGCATTTCTCTGTCCGATTCCTTTACCAAGGGTAAATCCAGCGGCCACCACTTAAACGCCGGCGCGGGCGGGGGAATGATCGACGGCGGAGATGGCTTAAGGGTTTCTCTGCCCACGGTGGGCGGCCTGATCTCAAGCGCCGTCGCCATCGCTTCTCAGGTCGCAGGCGCGGCTTCGCCCACGGCGAACGTCATTCGCCTGCTCGGCGGCGTAATCGGCGGATACTCCAAAAGCTGGAATTCGCAGGAAAGCCGCACGCAGTCAACCAGCGCCTCCATCAGCCGCGAAAAGCGCGATTATGCCGCGCAGTATGCCGAAAGCATGATCGACAGGCATGTTTCGCGCCTTGAGGGTGGCAGAAGCTTGGGATTTTGGCAGACGGGCGTATATGTTCTTTCGGATGAACGCGAAACGGTGGACAGCGTGCTTGCCTTGATAAGAAGCGTGTATTCCGGAAGCGAAAGCCATGCGGAGCCCATCCGCGTGTTCAACACCACTTCTCAGCCGTTGGTCGCCCAGCATATCCGCGATTTCAGGCTTCTGCCCCTGCCTGTTTTACAAAACGCGCAAAGCGAAGGCTGGCATGTATTTGGACGCATGCACGAAAGCTTTACAACCGCTATGACCACGGAGGAGCTTTCCATCGCAACCTCTCTTCCGCGACGCGATGTTCCGGGCTTGAGATTTGTAAAAAACGCCGTGCATTTTGCCGCGAATCCATACAGGAATTCGGAAAGCGCGGTCATGCTTGGAAACATCGTTGATATGGGCGCCGTTCAGCAAACGCCCTATACCGTCGACATTCATTCTCTCGTCCGTCATGCGCTGATTTCCGGCGGCACGGGCAGCGGCAAATCCACTACCTGCAAGCGCATTCTGACCGAAGCGCTCAAAAAGGACATTCCCGTCCTCATCATCGAGCCCGCCAAGGACGATTACGTGAGATGGGCGCTCAAAATGAACGAAACGCTTCCCGAGGAGAAAAAATTCCGCGTATTCATGCCGGGCGCAACGGAAGTGGAGGGTCTGCCTGTTTCTCCGCTTCGCATCAATCCCTTTGAGCCCGCCGCGTGGCAGGATTCCGATGTGTCGCTGATTGAGAGATGCGAAAACTTTGCGACGCTTTTAAACGCGTGTCTCCCCTCCGAGGACGTGATTCCGATTCTGATTGACGAGGCGGTTCACTACTGCATGCGCGTAAAATCCATGAACGCGGGCATCGACATCGACGAGTTTGAAAACCCGCAGATGGAAAAATACCCGACAATGGTTTCCTTGAAGTGCGCCGGAAACACGGTCATATCCAAAAAGACCTACGCTTCCCAAACGAAGGACAGCTTTGAAGAAATTTTAAGAACCCGCTTTACCTACCTTGCGCGCGGGCTCAGAGGAAGCGTCTTAAACTGCGACAAGTCCGTTTCCTACGACGACCTTTTCTCAAGACCCACCGTCATCAATCTATCGAAATTCTCCGGCACGCGCGATAAGTCGCTCATTATGTCGCTTTTGCTTTTGTCCCTGTACGAATACAGAATTTCAAGATACAACAACGACAAAGCCTACCGCGAGGAGGCCGGAAAGAACCGCCTTATGCACCTTATGCTCATTGAGGAAGCGCACAATGTGCTTATGAAGCCGTCGCCCATGGCGCACGGCAACAGCCCCGAGCAGGCGGCTGCCGACCTGTTCACCAACATGCTTTCGGAAATCCGAAGCTACGGTCAGGGCGTAATGATCGCAGATCAGGTGCCGACAAGATTGATCGACGACGCCATCAAAAACACCAACTATAAAATCGCACACCGCATGACTTCTCCCGACGACTGCGCCGTCATGGCCTCCGCCATGAGCCTGCGCCCCGAGCAGGCGGCGATTCTCACCAGCCTTGAAATCGGTCAGGCCGTCATCTGCGGCGACATGGACGACGCCGCGGCATGGGTAAAGGTGAAAAGGTAGAAAACGAGGGCTCTCCCCCAACATCCTTTTTGCTGGATCGGAAAGGGAAAGCGCTTTGTTAAACGGGCGATTTCACCGTCTGCGTAAGCCTAAAGCACACAACACCCCCTTTTTTTCCGCCTATGACAGCAGGAAAAAAGGGGGGTGTACATGCACTGCACCTCGCCGGTGAGGCTGGCCCATTCCAGACATGCTTCCTTCAGGCTGGAGCTTTGATACATACGCAGTCCCCAATCAGAGAAATTGGACGGTAGGTTGTGGTTATAGGGAAAATATGCTATGATAAATTTCTCAGATAAACTTGAATTTGCCATATAAACACAGCTGTTACTGGGAGGTTTTCAATGAGGCTACAAAAGCTGCAGTAGTGCAGTAAAGGGGATTTTCTTGACTTATCAGACAGGATGGGGTAGTATGATGAATAAAGATTGTTGTCTTAAGTTTGAATGGAGGAAACATCATGAAGAAACTGTTTTGCCTGCTTACCGCACTTTTGATGCTGCTGATCTGTGCGACGGCGTCTTCTGAAAATATCACGGAGCTATTCGCAGGCTTTGAGCATCTCTATGTCGTCACGGAAAGCGAAGCCTGCATGGTCAAGCCCGCTGCAAAGGCGCTGACGGCATATGCGACGGAGCACAATTTCTTCCTCCCTGTGTTTGGCCGTGCAGACGATGAAATGAAGATCGCCGTCGTGATGAAAGGAGCGGGCATCCTGTTCCAGCCGCGCCATGCGATGGTTGAGACGGATCAGTATCGGTACTTCCTGGACGGCGTCAAGGAGCCTGTCACAATGCTGACAATTGAGGGCTCATCTTACGTCTGCTTCATCCTGCCGGGTGAAGCCGTGGACATGTGCCAAGATATTGCCGCGTCCGGCAAGGTGATCATCCGTTACAGTGCCGACGCCACACATTCCGCAGCTGCGGAATTTCTGCTGTCAGAGGAGGCAAAAGCGCTCTTCGGCGCGGTCTACGAGGCATACATGACGTATGATGCAGTGCTTGACAATGATTGGATGGACAGCATCATTGATGGCGAAGCGTACGAGTATATGACCTATAGGCGTGAAGCCAACCCGGAATCTCCCGCAGCGGAGTAAGTCGATGAGGATGTTTATAAGATCCTCGAGAGTGTATGATTTTTCCATACCTTCAGGATAGAGTCTGCAAAATGCAGGCTCTTTTTCTTGCAGAAAGTTGTAAATGAAACCAGATTGACAGAAGAAATTGCTACACCTATAATTGAGCCACTGTTGTGACTGAAGAGTTGTGACAGAGCAAACTTGTCTGAGCGGCGTGAGCAGAGTCTCATGACAGAAGCATGACTGAAGAGGGCATGAAAAGAGGCCAGCCCCTTGCGGGACTGACCTATCATTTTAGGCTGTTTTCAAGCCCATTTTGATGGAATTACTTGCCGAAGTAGCGGCGAGCAGACCGGCGTAAACCTTGCCGCGGCGGGATTCTGATCGTCTGAAAAGCGGAAAATTACCAGTGATAGATCAGGGTGCTGCGCTCTGTGTCCAGCGTTGCCGGAATGCCAATGGGCAAAATAGCGCGGTTTTCTCCATGACCAAAATCGTCGCAGTAGGCCACCGGGATGTTCCATTTTTCTCCAAGGCGGCGGAGACGCTCAAGCAGCTGCTCATTTACGGGTGCCGAATAGTTTCCAAACAGCAAGCCGGAGGTGTGAGACAGAATACCGCACTGCTCCAGACGACCAATGTGAGCGCTTTCGCTTTCGATGCCGAAAAATCTCTCATGATCCTCGATGAAAAGCACGTATTGCCTTCCCTCGTCCAGCGGAATGCGACCCATGGCGGTCAGATAGATGAAATTGAACAGATAGCCCCCGATCAGTGTACCCTGTGCTGTGCCGGGAGTCAGGCAGCGCCACGGGCTGTTGGGAATGTGTTCGGCAGGAAATCCGGTGGTAAATCGTTCAAACTGATCGCGGTTGTAATTGGAGATTCCCGGAATGAGACCAGGCGTTTGACCGTACAGTACTGGGATGCCCGCGTTAGCCCAGACGGAGTTCAGGATGCTGGTGCCATCGCTGTAACTGAGCCAAAGCTTCGGATCGCTCTTGGCCGCACTGTAATCGAGCAAAGAAGTCACATCGTCCGCGCCTTCACCGCCGCCGAAGAATATCATGCGTACGGATTCGTCGTGGATCAACTCATTGAGGTCAGCGGCACGTTCCTCCGGGCTGGCAGCGTAACCCCAGCTGTTCGCAAACAGATTCCCGGCATATTTCACCCGGTAACCCATGGATTCCAATCCGGCAGCGATAGGCGCTGCCCATTGCTCCGTAGCCAGCCAGCTTGGTGCGGCAAGACCGATGGTATCGCCCTTTTTCAGACGGAGGGGAAACATCATGACTATCCCTCTTTCGCATTTGGATAAATCAGTAAAGAGAATCACCTCTTGCGAGATGATTCTTATAATATTGATTTTACTGGATTTGTTACTTGGAGAAGCAGCGCTTCAGCGGACCAGCAAACGCCTTGCCATGTCCCGCCTCGTCGCTTTGGCCATCAGCTGAACCGAAATCTTGTTCTTCTGCGGGGTACTACTTCATCAACAGGGTGTGCATGTTCTAATTATGACACGAATCACGACGCTTGTCAACGCGTTTCTTATGACAAATAGGAGCGTGGGACAATGGCAAATCAATCTCCAAGAGATGTTCGCGAGGCGCATTCGGGCAGATACTGTAGACGAAAAAAGAAGAAATCCAGGCCAGGATACAAGCCATTGTGGCTGAACATACTGAGACGCCAGTATGGTTTATTCATCAGAACACGATATACCAATATGTTTTACTACACCTTCCATGAGCAAACTTAGTGCAACACCTGCTCCCCCTGCAAACGGCTCTATATATGTAATGTCTTTGCTCATGTTTTTTTCAATAATTAAACGAATGAGAGGAGCGATTTTGCTTTTCCCGCCAGGATAGCGTAGCGGAGAGTAATTCACTAAGTTCACCTCTTTTCTGCCTAGCACTTTTTTATCAAACTTGCATTATAATGGTGTCTTCACTGCTACACCACTACCATTATTATATACACCCACCTTTAATAAATCAACACAGCTTTAAAATTACACTAGAAAGCATACGCTGCCGATATAAATTCATTCCTCACTGCGGGTGTCATACGGCGGATCGATATAGATGCACTTCACCCGTCCCTCATATTTGGGCAGCAGTGCTTTCAGCGCATCCAGATTATCGCCGTGGATAATCATGTTTCCGCCGTCGTCCTGCCCTTCGGAAGCAAAGGTATACTGTTTTTCCAGCGTGCGGAAAGGCACGTCCAGATGGTGATTGACCACCTTATCTTTTCCGATCCAATTAAGTGTCGGCATGGTTATACTTCTCCTTTTCAGCAGCCTTTGCCAATTCAGCTTGGCGTTTCATAAATAGGTAATTCCGTATACCTACCAGATTATTATACAGCACATTTGCTGGGAGTGTATTCAAAGGGGCTGACATACCCGGTGTATTGTTGTGTGCCAATATAACGGCATCCTTTGCATTATGCTTTGCAATAATCTTGCGTGCCTTATGCTCGTCGAATCCATAGCCAAGATTGGAGCGATTAAGCACTTCATCAATCTCACGAATATCATCAAGCATATCTCGGGTTTCTTTTGTCTCTTTCAGCATATCTTCCAGCTTCATCAATACATCCCTCCTTCATCGGTTGTAAACATACCCCGTCCCGCGTCCATTGCCAATCTTGATGATCGTGCCATCCTTCACCAGCTCGCCAAGAGTCTTTTCGATGGTTGTAGCACTGATATCCGGACAAGCGTCCATGATATCCTTCTTTGTCACCTTGCCCAGCTTGTTTTCGATGAACTGGCGCACGCGCTCCGGCTTGGATATACCTTTCGTGGCCAAATGTTCAACGCGCTCAGAGAACGTCTTGTATGCGCTCTTGATGATGCCCAACGTGTAGGAAACAAAAGGCATGTAATCATTCGCGCCATCGTGCCAGCCGGTAGAGCTTGCTTGCAGCGCGTCGTAATAGGTGTCCTTCGTCTTTTCGATCAGCATTTCGATACTGATGTACTTGCCGACGATGTACCCGCTGCGATACAAGAGCAAGAGGGTCAGCAACCGGCTCATGCGTCCGTTGCCATCGTTGAAGGGATGGATGCAGAGGAAATCCAGCACGAACATGGGGATCAGGAGCAGAGGATCAACCTCGCCGCGATCCACTTCCCGCAAAAACTGATTGCAGAGGTTTTCGATCATGTCCGGCGTTTCAAACGCAGTCGCCGGACGGAAGCGTACGCGCTTCGTGCCATCGCCCAACTCTTCTTCAATCACATTTTCGGTATTTTTGAAGTGACCGCCGATTCCCATACCGCTGTACTGGTATAGGTCGCGGTGGAGCTGCAAAATAACATTCGCCCGAGGGGGAATGTAGTCATAGTTTTCATGGACCGTTGCCAGCACGTCGCGATAGCCCGCGATTTCATTTTCGTTGCGGCTCAGCGGCGCGGACTTCTCCTTCACCAGAGCCTTGATGCGTTCGTCAGACGTATAAATGCCCTCAATGCGGTTGGAAGCCTCCGTAGACTGGATTTTTGCGATTTCCAGCAGATGCGACAATACATCGGCCTTTGCTTCAATAAATAGGTTCTGCTGTCCCTTGTATTCATGGATATAGCCCAGCATATTGACGATATCGTTTGTTAGAAGCTTGGAAGCGGTCTTCTTGAAATCAAATTCCCGCATATTGCACCTCCGAATAATCTTTACTGCATTATTTTATCACGTTTTGATGCAATTATCAACCGTGCAGGGGATATAATTTGCATATTCGCAGGAGATTTGAGGCAGTTTCGCTACACATGACCATATTTGCAGCATTATTGAGGGCGAGCATCACGCTCAAAAAGAAAATTCTTCTGAAAAATTCACCTTACACACCTATTAGCGCACTTTTGTTATCATGACATAGTGGCTTAGGCGCGACATAGAAATGACATAAAGGAGGGGGTGAAATCAGCTCAAACCAGCGTCGAAATGGCATAGCAAGACAAAAAGGGAACCACCCTTTTCAGAGTGATTCCCTTGAAAACCCTTGATTATGAGGATTTCTTACTTGCCGAAGTAGCGCTTCAGCAGGCCTTCGAAAGCCTTGCCGTGGCGGAATCAGAATTCATCTATCAAAGGAGCAATTTCCTCTTGCTGGGTCTCAGAACAGTAAATCATGATGACGAACTGCATCTGTGCAGGAAACTCATACAGCTTGAAGGGGCAGTTTTCTTTTTCCAGCACATGATCCATAAAATCAAACATGGCATTGTTAAACCAGTCTCCATAGCTGTCCAATTCGATACTGTATGCATGACCATTGCAGACAAAACTTACAGAACGCTTGCCATCGCAAGGCGGAGAAGTAGAATCCTGATCAAAAGTCATTTCATCCGTCATTCCTGAAAGATCTTCGCAAATATCCGTGATTTTGATGTCAGGTACAATCGTCTGTACACCGTGCAAAAACAACGTATACATTTTCTCCACATTGAAAATCTCTGCATCAAAAGCATAAACCTGGCTAGAACGAGGTGTCCATTGATCTGTATCGTAGTCATAATCGCCCAAACCTAGCCCCAGCAATAAGTCGGTAACGGAGAGCGTGTTGACATCACAATTCAATTCACGGATAATGGAAGCCAATACCGTATCCGTCAGATCAAATCCCAGTTGACGGAGTTGTTCAATAGCAGACATTACGGTAGTCTCCTTTCAACTTTGAAGCTATGCTGTTGTGGATAATACTCAAAAGGCCAGTTCCTTTCGAAACTGGCCTCAGACCATCAACAAAGTCTCGCAGGAAGAAAAAAACTGCGAGACTTTGCATTTTTTGGTAGAAAACCAAAAGGAAAATGAGGGGTGGACGTCGAATATATAGAGTAAAAAGCGAAAAAAGGGGCTGAAAACAAATGTTGCGCGAAAGAAAGGCCGAAGAACAAATGGGATATGAGATGGTACTGCTGGAGGAGCTAGTGCCTCAAGACCATTTATTGAGGAAAGTCAAGGCAGCGGTAGATTTCAGCTTCATACACGAATTGTGTAAGGACTTATACTGTATGGATAATGGAAGACCGGCAGTGCCGCCGGAGATGCTGTTTAAGATGCTGCTGCTTGGATACCTGTACGGGATACCGTCAGAAGTGAAGCTGGCGGAAGCAGTGAACGAAAACATAGCATTCAAATGGTTTTTAGGGTTGAAGCTTACTGAAAAAGGGCCGGATCATGCAACCATCAGCATGAACCGGGTGAGACGATTCCGCGACAACAATATTGCAGAGAAGAT
>JAFWZN010000117.1 GCA_017522345.1 Clostridia bacterium
CATTGCCAAAAATACCGCTGTAGCATACCTACTGTGCGCCTCAGCTAACATCTATATGTTGGCTACTATGGGATAACTATGCCTAAAATGCAGTTCTAGACGCATTTCCATTGATTATCCCTTAGCCGAATTCCACAAAAATCCTTTGCTTTCGCTTCCTAATACAAATATACCCGATTAATCAGTGTTTACTCAAGGGGAAGGCTTTGGTACGAGCTGCGGATTTTTTCCTTACAGCAGAAATCGAGAATCCTTTTTGCTATCCCGCCTTTTTCTCCCGCTCAGCTTCCTCTTTTGCCTCCGAAAGCCGCAATATCGCGCTGGGGTAGGCGCTTTTTCCGCTGATTTTTATGCACAGCGCGCTCATGTCGTCCTTTTTAAGGTCGTCGGGCGCGTTTTTTGCTCGTTTGATCATTTCCGCGCACAGAGCGGAAGGCGACAGGGTTTTATTTTCAAACAGGATTTGTTCTGCGCTGTCCGCGCCGCCTAAGGCGTTCAAGAGGCCGTCCGTCGCCATGAAAACGCTGTCTCCGGGCTTGACCTGAGCCATTATGTATGCGCTTGGCGCACTTGAAAGCGTTCCAATGGGTAAAGCTTCTCCCTCAAACCGCTTGATTTCATATCTCGACAGAATCCAGCACGGCTCCGCTCCGTTTTTTATGAATTCCGTTTTGCCCGTGATGGTGTCAAGAAGACAGATATCGATGGTCGAATGCATTTCCTTTTCTTTTTCGGAAAGCGCGTTTATGCATTTCATCCGATCCTCCGTCTCAAGCGGCGAATGAAAAAGATCCTTGGTATAACGAATTACGTGGTCGCTCATTTTTCTTGCCGCCTCTCCCGTGCCCATGCCGTCAGCCAGCATAAACAGCATGCGCCCGCCGGACAGCTTCTCCGCAAGTCCCGCATCGCCGCAAACCGTCATTCCACGCGGCGCAATGTGGCGGCGCGCGGCGTTTGCGGTCAGAAAAACAGAATGCGCTTCGTCATAGAAGCCCAGAAACCGCGACGCCTGCGCAATCCATGCGCGCGGAATCCACGGATATACGGCGGCGGACAGCAATATGCACGCGCTGTTTATGTGAAACCCGAAATATGCCGATAAGGGGATTCCGACTAAAAACATGCCCGACTGCGCCCACGCGCCATATCGGGAAACGGCGCCCGCCGCAGCGGCGGACAAGAACAAAAGCGCGCATTCGCTTGGCGCGGCAGAACCGATCAAAATCCCGACCGCCGCGATCAACGCACCGATCAGCGAGGCAAACAGGCCGCTGAAAGCAAGCGTAAGCGATATCAGTCCCGCAAAAAAGCAGCCGACAGGCGCATACAGCTCCGTAAGCCCCGATATCATGACTGCTAAGAGAACAAAAAACGCCGCGCATTCCTCTTTCGTAAGCTGCATGCTCCTTTTGATTCCGCTCATGCATAAGGGCGAAATCGCCGGGCACGCCGCCATCGCAATCACGGAAGCAAACGTCGCCGCCACCGCATCATACGCGCTGTAGGGCAAATGATACACATACGCCGGAAACAGACAGCACCCAAACGCCGCCAAAGACAATTTGCTCTTGGGGTTCGGGTAATCGCGCCTGTGAAATATCCCGCACAGCGTGTAAGCCATAAGTCCTCCGGCAAACCCGCCGAAGCCGCCCTTTCCGAAAACCGCGCCCAGCGCCGATCCGATCATCACGCCGTCCCATTTCATCTCGCCGTGCCCTGCCGCCGCCAAAAACGCAACCCCGAACGGGCTCGTCCATTTAAGCGGCGACGCTAAAAACAACAAAAATGCGCATAAATTTGAAAGCATATGCTTTTTCAGCCAATCAAAAACCCGCATCACTTTCCACCTCCGTATATTACGGAGAAAATATATGCGGGTGTGTGGGGAAATATGATTAAATTCTATTTCATCCGTCAAGAGCAAGATTAACGAATGGAATATCCTTATTCTTTGCATACTCAACCATTTTTACAGCGTTTCCACCCGGTTGCCATGCATAAGCAATTAAGTAATCTGCATGATCAATCGTGTATCGATTCGCTTTAGCAATCGCCACTCTGCGCGGAGTTGTTTCCATACCCGGAGGATAAAGAAAACCATCGAATCCGGATGGCAATCGTACTTTTCTTTCCGATGGATGATAGGGAATCAACATATATAGAGTAACTGATGGATGCTTGTTTTTCGCCTCTATCACCGCCTTTGCCGCCATATGGTCGAATTTTCCGTAATTTCCAACATAAAAAGCCGTGACATCAAAATTCAGAATATACGTCTGAACCGTCTCTATCAGCTTCGCAAGCAAGTGAGACGGCGCATCTCTGTGGCCAATAAAAAAGCAGCTCTTCATCTCATCACCCTATCCGCTCATTATCTCATGTGGACCAGAATCAGTCCCATTATATCACAGATAATGCATAAAATAAACCCAATCGGACCATTTTTAGTCCAGTTGGGGTGTGGATATGGAACAGAAAATCAAGCAGGATAATCGTATCGGTGAGAATATTCGCCGAATCCGCAAGTTGAGAAAGCTCGGACAGACGGATTTGGTTCGCATGCTGCAAATTGAAGGATGCGACATGACCCGCGAATGTCTCGTAAAGATCGAAAGATGCACGCAGCACATACTCTCTTCGCAGCTGCGGGCGATAAAGAAAGCTCTGAACACGACCTATGACGCGCTGATAGACGGCGCGGATGAATAAGTTTTGCAAAAACCGTAGTTGTGATCAATCATATACACAGGGCGGGAAACCCGCCCCCTACGGAGATGAAAGCATCGTCTCCATCGTAGGGGACGGGTTTCCCGTCCCGCGTTTTTCGCCTTCCTCCGGGAGGAAGGCGGCACGGCGCAAGCCGTGACGGAAGGAGCCTTTTTCGCTTTTATACAATAATCCATTCCACCCGCCTCGCCTCAAACGCCTCCGGCGGAACGAATTTGTTCAGCATGTCGGAAATCACCTTTTCCGAAACGGCGAATTTCCTCTCCTTGTCCCTTTCGATGTTTTCCTTCCATCCCGTTTCGAGAAAGAGGATTTTCACGCTCGCGCCGTAATCCTCAAAAAGCGAAACCTGCGTTCTTCGAAGAGACGGCAAAAGGGACGTGGCGTTCCAGATGAAGGGCTGCTTTTTGCGCAGGAATTCTCTTGCCCTTTCGTGCGCCGCCTGAATGACCGCGCCCTGATTATCGCCGGGCTTTACGCCCATTTCGCGGCGGACGTCGTCCAAGGAAACGACGGGCAGGGAGGGAAAATTCATTCTTATATACGTGTCCTTGCCCGTTCCCGGAAGGCCGCACAGGAGGATGATTTCGCCCCACGTGTCGTCGAAAAGCTCCTGATCTTCCCAGACTTTTTTGCCCGAAAGATAAGCATATCGGGCGACGTCCGACCGAAAAGGATAGGGCGACGTATATGCGCCCGATTCAATCATGGCGGCGCGGGCGAGTTCAACGTTTAAAATGCGCTGTTCTTTTTCGGGATTTATGCGGCCTCTTTCGTCGGCTTCGGCCAGAAGGCATAGGTTTTTAAGCGTGAAATATTTCGCCGGGCAACCGTTTGACGCAATTTTCCTCGCGCGGCGCATGGGATCATTGTTTTCAAGGATGTGCGCGGGCTGCGTGTGGTAGCGGATGAGCAGGCAGACGCTTTCGCGCAAAAGCTGATACCCTTTTTCCCCGGAAAGCCCCATCTCCCGCCACAAAAGCGCGCGGACAAGGTTTGCGCCCTTTAATGCATGTCCGGGCGAGACGAGCTCGCCCATTTCCTCGCGCGTGGTAAACGGCTTTCCCGCGTCGTGCAGAAGCGCGGCAAGGGCAAGAACGTTCCTTTCTTCATCCGGCAGGTTTTGAAATTCCGAAAGGCCGCACAATTCCATGCACACCATTTTCGTGTGCGTCCAGCAGTCGCCCTCCGCGTGCCACGCGGGGTTCTGCGGCGTTTTCTGCATATCCATCAAGATGCTCTTCAGTTCCGTTTCAAAAAGACCTTCAAAGTCAAATGAAAAATCCGGCGGTTTCGGAAGACATTTTAAAACGCCTTCAAATTCCTTGGGATACATGTTTTTCTCCTCCTATTTCGGCATGAACAATTCATCGACGGCGCATGTTATGCCGTTTGGCACAATCGGACGCTCCAGCCAATGGGAGCCGGATTGCTCAACGGTTTGAAGAAAGCTTGCGCGCACGAATTTTGCGCGCTTTACAACCTCGCCGCCTTCCTCGATTTTGAGATACAATCCCTCCATCGTCATGGCGGAATCGGTTTCTCTCAGAATTTTGTCCGCGTCCAGCTTCTCGCGCTGGGCAGCGGCGCGCAGATTTTCAAGATGGTTTTCGGTGATAAAGCGGCTGCTTCCGAGATATTTCATCACGTCATCCTTCTTTTTAAAAACGCCTTCGCTCAGAACCGGCACGGAGCACACGGGCAGGTTTTTCGTGATTTCGCGCCTCGACGCGGTGTCTAGAAACCGATCCGTCTCCCTGTCCAGAATATCAAATTCCATGAAATAGTGCGGGAGCGCATCATAATAAATCGAGTGCTTGGCATACATCCACTCGCCGTACATGACGTAGCGGCAAGAAAGCGCGCCAAACAGCGCGTCTCTATGAACGCCCGCCCATTGCTTAAACAGGTTGTAGTGCTTTTCGCGATAGCCCCCGGTCAGATAATGGCCGCGGCTTTGCAAAAGCAGATTTCCCTCTCCGTCAAAAGAAACGGCGGTGTTTGCGCCGTCGATTTTTTCTTCGACGACAATATGCCGTCCCAGAAATTCCTCAAACGGCAGCTGGCTTAAATCCTCATCGCCCGCCTGCAGACGAGAGCCCTCGATGTGCTGCGTGCGCGGATATTTGATGATGGAATAGTCTTTGCTCACAAAAAATCCCTCCTTGGGTCAAACGCGTGCGGTCATGAAAAGATGGCCGTTTACGCCGTCAAAATGAAGGCTCTTTGCTCCTGCACGCGTGAAAAGATCGGTTAATGTGTCTTTGGTCAAAAGATGAATATGCTCGGGATTGTCGTCCTCCTTGCTCGGAACCGACACGGCTACATAGCGTTTGGCGAGGCGCACGGCGTTAAAAACCGCCTTTTCCACCTCGGGAATATGCTCAAGTACCTCAAGCATCGTAACTACATCGAAGCTTTTGTCCTGAAACGCGCACGAGCAGATATTCTCCCGAACGGCGGTAAGCGTCTTAATACCGCCCAGCGCGATATCCTTTAAAAACTCCACACGATAATCGAGAATATCCGCGCTTGTCACCGGCACGCAGGGAAATTCCGTCAAAAACGGAAACAGAAAAACGCCTCTGCCGCTTCCGACGTCCAATACGCTTTCCGGCCATACGCCTTTTAAAAACCCGATCGCCTTCTGAACGCGGGGAAGCTCGCCCATGTTTTTAAAACGGTACAGCTTGAGCCCCGCCTCGCGCCCGGCGTTTTCAAGGATTGACTTGTCCGACTCCGTGAGCTCGCAAAGCGGCTTTGTCAAAAGCGCTTCATCCAATAAAGGCGAGCCCGTTCGTTTGCTGACGCCTCTTATGTATGCAAATTTAAGCATGGTTTTCCCCTCCTTTACGGAAGTACTCTATCACGCGGGAAAGCGGAAAATTGATGTTTCTTTCCGCCGGTTCGTTTTTTTCTTTCCAAAATTATATCACACCGCTTTTTCCGCCGCAACGCATGCTGCATCCAAACCATAAAACCTCCCGCCGCTTTTTTGCAGCAGGAGGTTTTTGTGATTTCCAATTTGTGTGTTCATCGATCAAACAGCTTTTAAGTCCAGGCGCGTTCAATAAACGGTATGCCTCTGGCGAAATGCAGATTGTAAGAAAAAGCGAAACGCCTGCGCAGCAAAGAGCCATTATGCGCGTAATCGTTTGTTTTCTTATGCCTTCGCCTTTCGGATAAACGGAATGACTTCCTCCGCGATCATTTTCTTTCCTTCCTCCGTAACCTTCTTAAACGGCGGGAGGCAATGTCCAAAGTCAAAGCCCAGCTGATTCATGATTTCCTTTTCGGCCTGCATAACGCCGATTTTGATGAGCACGGCGATAATGCGGTTGACTTCGCTTTGCACTTTTGCAGCCTCCTCAACCTTTCCTTCCGAGAAAAGCCTTCTGAGCAGAACGAATTTGTCGGCCATAAAATTATACGTGCTTCCGATGCCGCCGTCCGCGCCCATGGAAAGGCCCGACAGAATCATTTCGTCATAGCCGTTTAAAATGATCTTGTCCGGGAACTGAGCCTTGCAGCGTTCCATCGTGAAAAAGTCGTTGGAGGTGAACTTTAGACCGGCAAAGCGGTCGTCCTTTAAAAACGAGGACAATTCGTCAAAGCCCATGCCCACGCCGGAAAACACGGGAATGTGGTAAACCAGCATCTTCATACCGGAATTTTCGGCAAGACGAATGTAGTAATCCCGAATTTCCGGGAAGGAAAATTTATAGTAAAACGGCGCGACGGAGGAAATGAGATCGTAATCAAGCGCTTTGGCGTAGGCCGCAAGCTCATGCGCGTCGCGCTCGCTGATCGAGCCGATGTGCGCAATCAGGTTGGCGTTTTCCGCATTTTCCTTGACGATTTTCATAATCTGCTTGCGCTCGTTAACATTCAGCATGAGCGCTTCGCCCGTGCTTCCGCAAACATAAAACCCGTCCGCGCCCAGATCCAGATTGTGCTTGACAAGGCGGGAAAGCTCTTTTTCGTTGATTCTGCCCTTATCGTCAAACGGCGTAAGCAGCGCGGTGTAAATGCCCCTCAAATCCTTCATAATCGTTTGCTCCCTCCATATTTTTCCTTAAAAGCATTATACCACTTCACACCGCATGGTTCAATATAAAAAGCGAAGCGCTGCTTCGGGCAGTTGTCGAAAAGATCGTCTTTTGTATAGGTTACATTCGCCTGAGCAGAGGCGACAAGCGCTTCCATCGACGGGCAATAGGTCATGAACTTACCACTGATGGTCAGCTGCGTATCATCGGAAACATAGAAGCAGCGCAGGCTGTCCATCTCGGTAAACGCATAGGCGCCGTTGATCTGGCAGGTTTTGCTGTAAATCTTCACGCAGGTCAGCTTGTCGCAATGGCGGAAAGCGCCGCCCGGAGATTAAACAGGATTTCTGTGGATTAGCCCTTCCCATCAAAAAGGCGCTTTGTGGCAGCTTAACCCCTCCCCCTGGGGGAGAGGTCAGACCATCAACAAACCCTTGGGAGAGGTTTGGAGAGGGAGCGACTCCCTCTCCATTATCAATCGATTTTGGCGGCATGTACTTAAAAATCGCGCGTTTTCACAAAGCGTAGCGACTGAAAACGCTTCCCCTTTCCGATTTTCGCCCGGAAATCCCGCAGGATTTCAGGAAATCGGTCCCCTCATCAAAAAAGGTACTTTTTTGATGACTTGACCCCTCCCCCCGGGGGAGGGGTCAAGAACAACCCAAAGCAAAAACCCGAATGGCATTTTCGTGCCGCCCTATATAATTGCGGGGCTGTCACGGGCATTTGTCATTTACTCTTTTAAACGCCTTTGTATTCTTCTTTCCTTTTTCACGCAGAAATGGTATAATGAAGAAAATGTGTTTTAAGGAGGAAGCATGAAAAAGCTGTTTTTGAAAAACGAACTTCTCTTCGCGATTCTTTGGATTATCGTCTATGTTGTGGGATTCGCCAATGCCGACATGCTTTCAGAAAAAATCGGCGTGGAAAAATCCATTACCGCCGCGTTCGGGCTCGTTATGAGCGCGGTTTTGTTTGCATTTATTTGGAAAAACGGCCTTTGCGCGCATGCAGGCCTGTGCGCGTTTCGGGGAAACATCCGAAAATATCTGTATTTTGTTCCGCTGATCGTCATATCCTCGGTCAATCTTATAAACGGCGTTCAGATGAATTTAAGCGTATACGAATCTGTTTTCTATGTCGTCAGCATGCTCTGGGTGGCGTTTCTGGAGGAAATTATTTTCAGAGGCCTGCTCTTTCCGGCGATGGCCAAGGACAATCTGAAGCTTGCAGTCGTTGTGTCCTCCGTCACCTTCGGAATGGGGCACATCGTAAACCTTTTTCTGGGCGAGCCGCTTTTTGATACGCTTCTTCAGCTCATATACGCCTCCGCCATCGGCTTTTTGTTTACCGCAATTTTCCTGACCGGGAAAAGCCTTCTCCCCTGCATCATCTCCCACGCCTTCATAAACGCAACCTCCGCCTTTGCCCGTCCCTTGACGGACACGACGGATATCGTCGTTGCGATCGTGCAGACCGTTTTATCCGTCCTTTACGGCGCATGGCTTCTTAAAAACACCGAATGCGCGCCGGATATTTGATTTATCCATGAATCTGATCTAAAACTACCGACAGATCACCTCAATCCCGAAAGACGGAATCCGCACGAAATCTGCGCAAAAAAGCAAGGCCATGAACGCGCCTTGCTTTTTGTTATCTGTTTTTATCCTTCCAACCACGCAACGGCGCGGATGGGCGAGCCGTCTGCGTTTTCAATTTTTAAAGGGAAGCAGCTGAAGTTAAAAAGACCCTCGGGGCACAAGTCAAGATTTTTGAGGTTTTCGATGTTCACAATGTCCTTTTCTTTAAAAAGACGGTTGTGACGAACGAGATGAACGTCATAAATCGGGTCAAGGCCGATCACGTCAAAGCCGATGCCTTTAAAATCCCCATCCATGATATAGGAAAGAACCTCGTCGTCCACGCAAGGGTAGTCGCCGAAATAGGCGTCCGTTCCCCATTTTTTATCCCAGCCGAGGTTGAATAAAAGAAAATCCGCCTGAGAGGGAAGAAGGCCGTATTTTTCAATTTCCTTCATGGTGATTTTATCGCCCTCGTTCAGATGTCGAACGTCGATCACCAAGGCTTTTCCGATAAACTGGTCAATCGGAAACTGATCGAGCGTTCGTCTGCCCTCATACAAATGCGCGGGCGGATCCATATGGGTGCCGGTGTGGGTGAAAAAGCTGATTTTGGTTTCCTTGAAGCCGTCCTTTTCATAGCTGTTCGCCGGCATGAAAACAGGCTTTTCCGTGCCGGGATAAACGGGCATATCGGGCGTAATTGTGTGGGTTAAGTCAATTACGATCATATTGGGAAACTCCTTTCAGGCAGGCGCACCTTCGCAAACTCCTTTTCAAAATCCGCGATATAGTCGGCCATGGCGGACAGCATTTCCTTTCCCCATTCCTTGCTTGCGCGGGAAGGAACGTCGCCTTTAAAGGAATGCACAAGCCATCCGTTGTCCGAAATATCCTTGATTTCTCTTGGAACGGTGACGGTCGCGCCCTTAAAGGAAACGTTCTGCCATGCGGCGTAAGGGAGGCTGTCGGAAAGATCATTTTTGAAGCTTTCGGGAAGGTCAATATATTCCCTTTTAATCAGCGTTTCGTCCACAGCCATAATCGCCGCGGTTTCTTCTCCGCCGCCGTGACCGCCCGCCCATTCGGCGTTGAGCTGTCCCGCCATCAGCCACCAGTTGAGATTGGCAAGATACGCGCCCTTTCTGTACAGATGAATGCCGACGGCCTGAATTGCGGCGGTGTTTCCTCCGTGTCCGTTCAGAATGAGAAAGCGGCGAAAGCCGTATTTGTACAGTTCGTCACAAATGGCTCTGAGAAGGTGAATCAGCCCTTCCGTTCCGATCGACACCGTGCCGGGGAAACCGGAAAGATCGTCCGTCGCCCCGTAATTGACCGTGGGCGCGATCAGGATATCGCTTTTTTCGTTTAAAAGACGCGCAATTTCATCGGGAATCAGCGCATCCGTTCCAAGAGGCATATGAAGCCCGTGGTTTTCGAGGCTGCCGACGGGAATCAGAATCGTATCGCTGCTTTGCAAGTATTTTTGAACATCCAGCGTGTTCATCCGGCTTAAATACATGAATCCGTCTCCTTCATTCAGTCTTTCCAGACAAAATTGTAATTGATGGCCTCGCCGCCGTCCACAAGGATGTTCTGCCCGGTGCAGAATTTGTTGGTCACGGTCAGAAAATAGGCCCACTCGGCGATTTCCTCGGTGGTCGCCCATCTTTTAAGCGGCGTTTCGTTCATAATTTCGTTCCATAAATCGGGATCGTTCATCACGCACTCGTTCAGGGGCGTAATTACGCCGCCGGGATCAAGGCTGTTGCAGGTCGCGCCGAAGGGAGCGATGCGCATGGCGACATTTTTGGTGTACGCCATAACGCCGCCCTTGCTTGCGCAGTATTCCGGAAACTCCGCGCCGGTGTGTCCGCTTGCCGAGCCGATATTAAGAACCGATCTGATGTTTTTCTGAACGCCGTATTTTTCGGTAATGAAGATCAGCGCCTTTAAATTGACGTCGATATCGTCCTCGTTCTGCGTGCCCGCATTGTTGATCAGAATTTCAATATCCGAAAGCGCGGGAAGATGCGCCTTGTCGCGCACATCGACCGTGTAATGCGTGTATTTCGGATGGTCGATTCCCTTTTCCTGCCGGTCGATGCCGATGACCTCGTGGCCCTTGTTCAGAAAAAATTCGCTGATCGCGCGCCCGATGCCCTGCGCAGCGCCGGTAACCAATACTTTCATATCTCAAAAATCCTTTCCAAGCCGCGTAAGATACTCTTTTCCGACATTTTCCTTTTTCCATTTCTGCGTGATTTTGTAGCCGATGGGCGAAAACGCGATTTCCATGATAAGCTCCGCAACCGCGCCGGTCAGCGCGCACATGACGCATTGCAGATATGTCCAATGAAAGCCGTTCCAGAAAACCGGCGCGCAGATCACAAATACGATGACGGAGAAAATCAGGTTGTCCAGAAACTGCCCGATGAAGGTGGAAATGTACGTGCGCATGGCATAGGCCGTTTTTCCGTCGGGATTTTTTATGAAAATCAGGCCGATCATCCAGTTCAAGGTGTTATTGATAACGGCCGACGACAGAAACGCAATGGTCGAACCCATCAGAATGAACCATGTGCCCGAGAAAATGCCGTCGAACGCGGAATAATCGCCCGCGTTTGAAGGAATCGCGCTTGCAATAAACAAGATGACGCAGGTGAGCAAATTGATTGCCGCCGCAACGACGGAAATGCGGTTGGACGCCTTGGGTCCGAAATGCTTGGTCACGATGTCCATGCACATAAACGACAGCCACGAAATGAGTATGCCGCCGTCCAGCGCGATCCAGCTGTTTTGATAAAGCGTTTTGTTGGCAAGAAGGTTCATCATAATCACGCTCACCACAAACAGCGTAACAACCGTCGCCGGGATGGATTTGAGAAGAACGTGAAAGAGCGCTTTTTCCCGCTTGATCTGATTTAGTAATTTTTTGATCACGATATTCTTTCCTTTATAGAATATTGCTTTTTATCGAATTTCAAATGAAAACAGGCGGAAATCATCATGTCCGTTGGTGGAAAGCGGGATAAAGCGCACGCGCTTTGCGCATGCATCCGCTTTGTGCTTTACAAGCCTTTGATGATTGTCGGTTACATGAATACAGGAAATCTCTCCCGCTTCGTTTTCAAACTCGATTTTGTATTCCTTTATAAGCGTCTTAGGCAGCTTAAACCGCGTCTCATGAAGCGGATAGCTGCACGGCATATTGTGGTATTTTCTGTTCATGTCGGCGTCAAACACGAGGCGGATTTCGCAGACAGGGGTATCCTTTGAAAGCGTATATTCGATGCATTCGCCCGTCTTTCCGATCCACAGGTTTTCCTCGCCGCGGTCAAGGCCGTTTCTGATAACATCCGCCGTGCATTCGGCCTCAAGCGACAGATCGGAAACCTTCCTTCTGCGCCACGGAATAAAGTGGTCGTCCTCCATAAGCGTTTCCTGAAGGCGGGCGACGTCCACGTTTTCCACATGACAGCCGCTTTTAACCGCCTGCGCCACCGCCGTACCCAGCGCCTGACCCAAAACCGCGCAGGTCGCCATAACGCGCGAGGAGGAGAGCGCGGCGTGCGTAACGCTGATGTTGCGCCCGGCAAAAACGAGGTTTTCAATGTTTTTGGAGATCATGCACCTTAAAGGCAGGCCCCACGGCTGCGGCGCGGGATGATAGATCGTGGGATGCCCCTTCGAATAATAAAATCCCTCCGGGAAGTGATCGTCCATCGACCAGCCTGCGTGCGCAACAATATCGCTGAACCTGCCCTCGGCTTCGACGTCATTCTGCGTGACGATATATTTTCCCACATATCTTCGGCTTTCCCGCTTTCCGGGCAAAAAGCCGATCCACTCAAGCTCCCAGTTTTCCGCGCCGTGATCGCCCTTGTTTTTCATGTGATCCCACACGCCGTAGCAGATTTTTAAAAGCTCGTCGCGGCACCTGTCCGTATCGTGCAGGCAGTCCCATTCGCCGCCCAGCTCGATCCACCAGAAATTATTCTTAAGGTCGTGATCCTTGTAGGGAAGATCGTCGTCCGTTTCGTATACATTGGCCCACTTGGGCGGCGTGAAGGGCACGGGATGATCCGTCTCGCGCACCTGAAATAAGCAGCTCATGCCCATGGTTTTTTTATCCGCCTTATCCGGCGGAATGGTTTCATTAAAATCGGCTTTGGCCTCGCGCCCGTACATAAATTCCGCTCCGCTCAAGGGCGCAAGCACGCTGTCGCCCGAGCAGTCGGCAAACCACTTGGCCTCGACCACATGAAACGTTTCGGCGTTGGACTGATAACCCTTCACGGACTGAATTCTGTCCCCGTCCATGGTCAGATCGAAAACAGCCGTGTTCAGAAGAAGCGCAATGTTTTCCTCCGCCCTTGCCTTTTCATACAAAACGCTGTCCCAGATCGGGTACTTGAGGGAAGGATTCTGATAAAAGTTTTCGAGGAAGATTTCTTCAATGATGCCGCCCTCGCGGTTGTCCTTGCCGTGCGCGCCGCCGATCCACATGCGAATTTCGCTCGATGCGTTTCCGCCCAGCACCGGGCGATCCTGAATCAGCGTAACCTGAATGCCGTGTCTCGCCGCGGCAATCGCGCAGCAAAGCCCCGACATACCGCCGCCCACAACGCACAGATCCGTTTTATGCATAACGGTTCTCATCAAATATCATTCCTTCCGTTATCGTTCATAATCAGCTTGAATTGGTTTTTGTCAAACGCCAGCATCCCCATATCGCGCATTTTGCAAAGCTCCAAGGACATCGCGCTTCTGTCTACAGACAGGTAATCCGCCAGCTGCTGGCGGTTGAAGGGAATGGTAAATTCGCTTGCGCGCCGCTTTTTCGCTTCTTCAGACAGATACGAAATCAGCTTGGCGCGCGTGGTTCTGCCGGACATGTGCTTAATCTTCGAAACAAGCTTTCGGTTTTTTTCGGAAAGCGCAAAAACCAGATTCTGCGTCACCAGCTGATGAAACCGGCAGGCGGCGGAGCAAGTGGTAATCAGGCGCTTTACGTCAAAAAAAGCAGCCACGCTCTTTTCCGCGGCAATCACGTCGTTCTGAAGCGCGCCGGAATCGGGCGCAGCATAGCTTTCGGCAAACATTTCGCCCTCGGACACATGCCCAAGCAGGCTGCGGTTGCCCCAGTAGTCGATATATTGAATATGAAGCGAGCCCTTTAAAAGAATCACGACTTCGCTTACTTTCTCGCCCTGACGAAGCACAAATTCGCCCTTTTCAAACCTTTTTGCACGCGCGCCGAGGCAGGAGAGCATGGACTTGATCTCCGCCTCCTGTACCCCCTGAAACAGGCGCGTCTTTTTCAAAACCCCTATATATTCCTGCATAGAAAAACTCTTTCCGTTGTAAAAACAACTGAATTGTCAGAAATATTATAGTATGATATATGCGCAAAAGCAAGAAGGGAGCAAACAAAATGATTCGTAAAATTATCAAAATAGACAAAGAAAAATGCAATGGCTGCGGCGCGTGCGCAAGCGCCTGCCACGAGGGCGCAATTGAAATGGTAAACGGAAAAGCCGAGCTCACCCGCGAGGACTATTGCGACGGCCTGGGCGATTGTCTGCCCGCCTGCCCCACCGGCGCAATCACATTTGAAGAGCGCGAAGCGCCCGAATACAACGAGCAGGCCGCTCTTGAGGCGAAAAAAGCCAAATCCGCACCTCTGCCCTGCGGCTGCCCCGGCACAAACGCCAAGGCGATCAAGCGCGCCTTATGCGAACACGCCCCTTCCGCGCCCGCAGGCAGCCAGCTGAATCAGTGGCCGGTGCAAATCAAGCTCGCGCCGGTAAACGCTCCTTATTTTGAAAACGCCAACCTTTTAATCGCGGCGGACTGCACCGCCTACGCCTACGGAAGTTTCCACGCCGACTTCATGAAAAACCGCATCACTCTAATCGGCTGCCCGAAGCTCGACGAAGGCGATTACGCAGAAAAGCTCACAAAAATCCTCGCGCTTAACAACATTAAATCCGTAACCGTTGCGAGAATGGAGGTTCCCTGCTGCGGCGGAATCGAAAACGCGGTAAAACGCGCCCTGATGGCAAGCGGAAAATTCATCCCCTGGAGCGTCGTCACCATCTCGACCGACGGACGCATTTTGGAGGATTAAAACAATCTGCGTTTCTTAAGCAATCACCTTTCTACAGCACGTTCCCCAAGGCTCCCTCCGGGAGGGAGCTGGCGGCGAAGCCGACTGAGGGAGCAAGCGGGCGAAAAAAGCAGGAAAACAGCAAACGGCTGATCCGATATCCTCGCTTCAAACCAGCCGACAGCAAAATCCATCTTTCCGCATTCTCCTTCCGTCATGGCTTCGCCGCGCTGCCTTCCTCCCGGAGGAAGGCCAATCTCGCCTCTAATATATGGGATTAACAATGTTAGCATTATATGAGGATATTTCTCTTTTAGTTCACTTATGGTTTTTACGACAATCAAATCAAATCGCCCATATTGACCAACGATAAATTCACGAACCCCTTTGTTTTCTATATGATCAACTATACAGCGCTTAAGCACAGGAACGATATTTTCATCTGCATCACGATTACCAATAAAGAAACATCGCTTATTCACTATCAACCCTCCAAACAAATTTAGCCTCACCAAATTTATTATATTTGGTATTGCCAAATTTAGCAATCCCCTTTCTGCATATAATGAAAGTCAGCAGAAGGGAGGCGATGTTTTGAGAACCAGAAAGCTTGCGCTTGGGAACAAAAACATCGTCGGCGCACGCGTTACCGAAGCAAGAAAGCGCATCGGAATGAAACAGACGGAGCTTCTTTCCCGTCTGCAGCTTGCCGGTGTGGATATGAGTATTCCCGCGCTGTCTCTTTTGGAGGGGCAAAAAAGGCCCGTAAGCGACGTTGAGTTAAAAGCGCTTTCAGAAATCTTAAGCGTATCCGTAGACTGGATGCTTGGCATTGAAAGATAAATCGAATACTTCTAACCATAAAAAACTGCCGCCTGCGAATGGCTCATCCATTCGCAGACGGCAGTTTTGCATGTATATTTCAGATTCGATCCTTCAGAATTTCCTTTAAGAATTTTCCCGTATAGCTGCCTTCGACCTTAGCGACCTCCTCGGGCGTGCCGGTGGCGACGACTGTGCCGCCCCTGTCCCCGCCCTCGGGGCCCATATCGATCACATAATCGGCGGTTTTGATCACGTCCAGATTGTGCTCGATGATGACCAGCGTGTTGCCCGCGTCGGCGAGGCGCTGGAGAACTTCGTTCAGGCGTTCGACGTCCGCCATGTGAAGGCCGGTGGTGGGTTCGTCAAGCACGTAGAGGGTGCGTCCGGTAGCCCTTCTGGAAAGCTCCGTCGCCAGCTTCACGCGCTGGGCTTCGCCGCCGGAAAGCTGGGTGGAGGGCTGGCCGAGCTTCACATAGCCGAGGCCGACGTCCGCCATGGTCTGAAGCTTCGCCGCGAGGCGCGGAAGGGGCGCGAAGAACTCAAGAGCTTCTAAGATGGTCATGTCAAGAACATCATAGATGCTCTTGCCCTTATATTTTACCTCCAGCGTTTCGCGGTTGTAGCGCTTGCCCTTGCAGACCTCGCAGGGCACGTACACATCCGGCAAAAAGTGCATTTCGATTTTGATAATGCCGTCGCCCGTGCAGGCTTCGCAGCGGCCGCCCTTTACGTTGAAGGAGAAGCGGTTGTTCTTATAGCCGCGCGCTTTGGCGTCGGCGGTGGAAGCGAACACCTCGCGGATCAGGTCGAAAAGGCCGGTATAGGTGGCGGGGTTGCTTCTCGGCGTTCTTCCGATGGGCGACTGATCAATCTGTATGACCTTGTCCAATTTGTCCACGCCCAGAATTTCGTCGTGCGCGGCGGGTCTGTCCTTGGAGCGGTTTAAGGTTTTTGCAAGGGATTTATACAGAATTTCATTGATCAGGGACGATTTTCCGCTGCCGGAAAGACCTGTTACGCAGGTCACCACGCCAAGCGGGATATCCACATCCACATTTCTTAGGTTGTTGGCGCGGGCATTTTTGATGGTGATAAAATCGCGCGGGGTTCTGCGCATTTTCGGAATCGGAACGCGCCTTGCGCCGGACAGATATTGGCCGGTAATGGATGCGGGATTTTTCATAATCTCTTCGGGCGTGCCCTCGGCGACGATGCAGCCGCCCTCGCTGCCTGCGCCGGGACCGATATCCACGATGTAATCGCTTTCCATCATGGTTTCTTCGTCATGCTCGACGACAATCAGCGTGTTTCCAAGATCGCGCAGATGCTTTAAGGTATTCAAAAGCTTTCGGTTATCGTGCTGGTGAAGGCCGATGGAGGGTTCGTCCAAAATGTAGAGAACGCCCATCAGTGAGGAGCCGATCTGCGTGGCAAGCCGGATGCGCTGTGCTTCGCCGCCGGACAATGTGCCCGCGCTTCGGGACAGCGTCAGGTAGTCAAGCCCGACGTTTTTAAGAAAGCCGAGGCGCGAATTGATTTCCTTTAAAATCTGCCGCGCGATGATCTGTTCCTTTTCGGAAAGATGCACGTTTTCAAAGAATCGCACCGCGTCGCGGATGGAAAGATCGCTGATTTCGGCGATATTTTTTTCATCCACCGTTACCGCCAGCGCCTCTTTTCGAAGTCTCTTTCCGCCGCATTCCGGGCAAGGCGTGTTCGACATATAGCCTTCAAGCTGTTCCTTCATGCCGTCGCTGGTGGTTTCGCGGTATCTGCGCTCAAGGTTTGTGATGATGCCTTCAAAGGGCGCCGTGAAGGAGGATTTTCTTCCGTCGCGCTCATAGGTAACGGACAGCTTTTCGCCGTCGGTGCCGTAGAGAATTTTGTTCAAGATCAGTTCCGGGATATTCTTAACCGGCTCGTCCAGCGAAAAGCCGTATTTCTTGGAAAGCGCTTCCAGATACATGTGCGCCATGCTGCCGCCGCCCTCGGAGCTGTCCCAGCCGGAGACGGAAATCGCGCCCTCGTTGAGCGTTTTGCTGTCGTCGGGAATGACGTTGTTCGGGTCGATTTTCAGAAGCTGACCAAGGCCGGAGCAAGTCGGACACGCACCGTAGGGATTATTGAAGGAGAACATGCGGGGCGTTAATTCCTCAATGGAAACGCCGCAGTCCGGACAGGCGTAATTCTGGGAAAACAGGAAATCCTCGCCGTCTATCACGCTGACAACCGCAAGATTATCGCCCAGCTTCAGCGCCGTTTCGATGGAATCGGTGAGTCTTCTATGAATGTCCTCCCTCACAATCAGGCGGTCGATGACGATTTCGATGGTGTGCTTGATGTTTTTATTGAGCGTCGGCGGGTCAGAAAGCTCGTAAATTTCACCGTCGATGCGCGCGCGGACATAGCCCTTTCGCGCCATATCCTCAAGCAATTTCACATATTCGCCCTTGCGTCCGCGAACAGCGGGTGCGAGCACCATGATGCGGCTGCGCTCGGGAAGCGCAAGCACCTGGTCGACAATCTGGTCGATGGTCTGCTGCCGAATCACGCGGCCGCACTTCGGACAATGCGGCGTGCCCGCACGGGCGTATAAAAGGCGCAGATAGTCGTGAATTTCCGTGACGGTGCCGACGGTCGAGCGCGGGTTTTTGGAGGTTGTTTTCTGGTCGATGGAAATGGCGGGCGAAAGGCCGTCGATGGAATCAATGTCCGGCTTATCCATCTGCCCAAGAAATTGACGGGCATAGCTGGAAAGCGACTCGACATACCTGCGCTGACCCTCGGCATAAATGGTGTCGAAGGCGAGCGAAGACTTTCCGCTTCCGGAAAGCCCCGTCATAACGATCATTTTGTCTCTCGGAAGGGAAAGGCTGACGTTTTTTAAATTGTGGACGCGAACGCCCTTTAAGTCGATTTTGTTGTTCATTTATGGGTGTTCCTTTCCGTGGGAATCGTGAATATTGAAAAAAGCAAACGCGAGAAGCGGCGGGCAAGCATCCCGCCCTGCAATATGGATAAAAACATTGATTTTGGCTGCTTAAAGGCTTCCTCCTCGATTAAATCATTATTTACTCAAGGGGAAGGCTTTTGGGCGGCTGTACTTTGTGTTCTCAGGTTGGAGCGCGCCCTTGCCGCCGATTGAGCCGTGACGCCTTATCTTGCTCTTTTCCGCTTTGCCCGGCGGGATTTTTCGTTGGTCGCCATGGTTTTTTCGCCTTTTAATTCCAGCATCTGGTCTCTGAGCTTCGCAGCGGCTTCGAAATCGAGGTCGGCTGCGGCGGCCAGCATGCGCTCCTCCAGCTTTTCAATCGCCATGCGCTTTTCCTCATCGTCCATTCCGTTTCCTCTTGCGCCTTCGTCCACGTCGCGGGCGACGGACATAAGCTCCTTGACGGCTGCGCGGACGCTTTCGGGGCGGATGCCGTTTTCTTCGTTAAACGCCTGCTGGATTGACCGTCTTCTGTTGGTTTCGGAGATCGCGCGGAACATGGAATCGGTGATATTGTCGGCGTACATGATAACGCGGCCGTCCACATTTCGGGCAGCGCGGCCGATGGTCTGAACAAGCGAGGTTTCGCTTCTGAGAAAGCCCTCCTTATCAGCGTCCAAAATGGCGACCATCTGGACCTCGGGAAGGTCAAGACCTTCTCTTAAAAGGTTGATGCCGACCAGCACGTCGAATTCGCCTAAGCGAAGGGATCTGAGAATTTTTATTCGTTCCAGCGTCTCCACGTCCGAATGGAGGTACTCCACCCGCACGTTCATTTCGCGCAGGTAATTGGTGAGGCTTTCCGCCATGCGCTTGGTGAGCGTGGTGACGAGCGTGCGCCCGCCGTTTTCGGTGGTTTTTCGGATTTCGCTTAGCAGATCGTCCACCTGCCCCTGCGCCGGACGCACTATAATTTCGGGATCGAGCAGGCCGGTCGGGCGGATAATCTGCTCCACCACCTGCTGGGCGCGCTGCTTTTCATAAGGGCCGGGGGTCGCGGAGACGTAAATGGTCTGCCCGATTCGCTTTTCAAATTCGTGAAATTTCAGGGGACGGTTGTCAAAGGCGCTGGTTAAGCGGAAGCCGTAATCGACAAGCGATGATTTTCTGGCAAAGTCGCCGTTATACATGGCGCGAATCTGTGGAACGGTGACGTGCGCCTCGTCGATAAACACGAGGAAATCCTTCGGGAAATAATCAAGCAAAGTAAACGGCGCGTCGCCCGGCTGTCTTCCGTCAAAATACCTTGAATAATTCTCGATGCCGGAGCAATAGCCGATTTCGCGCATCATTTCAACGTCGTAATGCGTGCGCTGCTCAAGCCTCTGCGCTTCAATGAGCCTGTCGTCGTTGCGAAAGGCGGTCACCTGTTCGTTCAAATCGCTTTCAATGTTCTGAATGCACGCGTCCATTTTCTCGCGCGATGTAACGTAGTGCGACGCGGGATAGAGTACGACGTGTGAAAGATGCCGAAGCGCCGCGCCGGTCAGGGTGTCCACTTCGCTGATTCTTTCAATTTCGTCGCCGAAAAATTCTACCCTGAGCGCCTTTTCAAACTCGGCGGCGGGAATAATTTCCACAATTTCGCCTCTTACGCGGAATGTGCCGCGCTCGGATTCAAAATCGTTTCTCGAAAACTGGATATCGATAAGCTGCCTTAAAAGCTCGTCTCTGTCAATAATCTGCCCTTCCCGAAGCGATACGGACAAGCCCCTGTATTCCTCCGGGTCGCCCATGCCGTAGATGCAGCTGACCGAGGCCACGATGATGACGTCGCGCCTTTCCGAAAGCCACGAGGTCGCGCTGTGACGCATGCGGTCGATTTCCTGATTGATGGACGCGTCCTTTTCGATAAAGGTGTCGGTGGAGGGAATATACGCCTCGGGCTGATAATAATCGTAATACGATACAAAATAGCCCACCGCGCTGTCCGGGAAGAATTCGCGGAATTCGCCCGCCAGCTGCGCGGCCAGCGTTTTGTTGTGCGCGATGACGAGCGTCGGGCGCTGCATTCTTTCGATGATGTTGGCCATTGTGAACGTCTTGCCCGAGCCCGTTACACCCAGCAGAATCTGGTCGCGGTAGCCCTTGTTCAGCCCCTCCACCAGCGCGTCTATTGCCTGCGGCTGATCCCCGCGCGGCTTGTATTCGCTTTTCAATCGAAACATGCCCTCGCCCCCTTTATGCGTTTTGTCTATTATATCACATTTGCGGGCTTTTGAGCGAACGCGGAGAAAACTTAAACATGTGTTCGATACAATGTTTATATTACCATATATTTCCAGTCCAAAAATGGGAACTATAGGCGCATGCTTCCAAGTCCAATAAGTGCATCCCGAAAGAAGGAGGAAGAAAAATGAACGGCAAGAAACTTTTATCCATGGCGCTGCTTCTTTTGTTGGTTCTGTCTTTTGCGGCTTTTGCAAGCGCGGAAAACGTGAAGACAACCTACGAGGACGGAAGCCTGAACGTCCGTCTCGGCCCCGGCACGAACTACAAAGTCGTCGGCTGGGTTAGAAACGGGCAGAAGATCACAGTATTAGAAGACGAGGGCGCGTGGACGAAGATTATCGTAGACGCGACCGGCATAACAGGCTACATAAAGTCTTCCTATATCGAAAAGGAAGCGCCTGCGCCCCAAGTCCGCCCCGTCTATTCCTTAGGAAGCGTCAAGACCAAATACGCCTCCTCGCTGGTCAACGTCCGCCGCGGCCCGGGCACAAAGCATGAAGCCGAATTCGCCCTGGCAAGCGGCGCGAAAATGCGCATTCTCGGCGAAAGCGCCAATTGGTATTTGATTCAAGCCGAGGATGGCAAAACCGGCTATATCAGCAAAAACTACGCCGCCCTCGGCGTAAAGGGCGAAACCACCGCCAACGTCAATATGCGTCAGGGCGCGGGCAGCAGCACGCCCTCCCTCGGCATTGTGCCCAAGGGAACAAAGATTACGCTGACCGGCGTGACCGGCAACTGGACGGAAGTTGAGTACAGCGGAAGCACAGGATTTATCTATACGAAATACGTAAAATAAGCTTTTGCGGGATGCATGAAAAAGAGCTGCTTCAAATCAGATTGAAGCGGCTCTTTTTACGATTTATATTGATGTGTTCTTTTAAATGTGATACACTTTCAAAAAACGCCGGAGGAGAAATATGAAGCATTTGATTATTGTAAAAGCCGCGCCCGAAGTCGATCCGCACGCATTTGCCATGGAACGATTCTCGCCTTCGGAGGACAAATCCAAATCTTTGACACAATGGATCTGGAGCTCTGCAGAAAATAATACGCTGATATCCGCCCGTTTGGTAGCGCGTTTGGTTCGGGATCAAACCGCCCGGATCGTCGCAAAGCGGCTGCCCGGCTTTTGAAGCAGCGCCGTAACTGCGCACAGGATCGAACCGATCAAACACTGAATCATGTCCTTCATGGTGTCGATCAGGCCAATATCGATATAGCCTTCCTCGAGGGGTTCTCCATTGATGGAAACGGTTTGGATATTTTCAATTGAGCCGATGGTTCCGGGCGCATCGCCCAGCAAATAAGACGAAAAGCCGGTGATCACGGTATCATTCTGCAGATCCAGCCGAAAAAAGACGTCCACAATATATTCATAGATTTCCCAGAGTCCGCCGATGGCGATCGAAAGGCTTACCGCAAAAAAGCATTTGAATGCCTTTCCGGGCGGCTCCTTCAAAAGGAAATCGGGCAGCGCATACCCAAACGCCGCCGCCAAAAAGCCGCTTAGCATGTGAAGAATCTTATCCCACGGGCGAATGTAATGGTAAAACCTGTACACGTTTCCAAGCACCGGCCCGCCCACAGCCAAAAACCAGTAAATAATCTTCAGGTCTGAAGAAATTCTGAGCGAAAAGAAATATTCAAAGAAGCACGGCAGAAACACAAGCGCAAGACTTGCAAGCGAAGAAAGCGCGTAAAGCGCGTTTTTCAGATTCACGGAATACACAAAGGACGCCACGTTGAATGCAGCCAAAATTGAAATGAGCAGCTTGTCAAAATTCGTTTTCGTTTGATAACAGCATTTTCCCGTATCGGTTGTCATCATGAACCCCTCCCCTGAAATGCAATTATACCCGTCAATTTTGATAAGACTATGACGGCAAAAGTACGAAATATCGGCTTTATATGCAAAAAATGTACAAATCACACAAAGGTTTATATTAAGTTGTCGCGCAGAGCCTTTGTTTTATTGACTTTACGTGCAAAAAAGTGTAAAATCTATCTGTTAATCTGCCTAAACTCGGGCAATTAAACCTATGACAAGCGGCATTGCCGTTCTAAATGAAAATAAAAGAAGGAGGAAAAAAACAAACATGCATCCAATCATTACGATTGTCGTCGTACTGATTGCTCTGGCAGCCGGATGTGCCGGCGGTTTTCTGTATCGCAAATCCGTAATGGAGAAAAAAATCGGCAGGACGGAGGAGTTCGCGAAAAATCTTTTAGACGAAGCAACCCGAAAGGCCGAGGATAAGAAAAAGGAAGCCATTCTTTCCGCGAAGGAAGAAATTATCAGCCTCAAATCCGATCTGGACAAAGAGGTTCGTGATCGCCGAGCAGAAGTAACGCGCCTTGAACGCAGAGTAACCCAGCGCGAAGAAGCACTCGACAAAAAATATGACGCCCTCGATTCCCGCGAGGCGTCGCTCAACGAAAAGTATAAGGAAGCCGAACGCTTGGAAGCCGCCGCTCAGGATATGCACGACAAGCAGCAGAGTGAGCTTGAGCGCATCTCCAACATGACCATGGAAGAAGCCCGTCAGATTCTGATTGACCGAATCCAGAAAGACGCCTATCACGACGCCGCTCTCATCGTGCGCGACATCGAATCCCGCGCCAAGGAAGAGGCCGACAAAAAGGCAAGAAACATCATTTCTCTCGCCATTCAGAAGTGCGCCGCCGACCACGTGGCCGAGACCACCGTTTCCGTCGTCGCGCTCCCCAATGACGACATGAAGGGCCGCATCATCGGCCGCGAAGGCAGAAACATCCGCACCCTCGAAACCGCCACCGGCGTCGATCTCATCATTGACGATACGCCCGAGGCCGTCATCATTTCCGGCTTCGATCCCGTTCGCCGCGAAATCGCCCGCGTTGCGCTTGAAAAGCTCATCATGGACGGACGCATCCATCCGGCGCGCATCGAGGAAATGGTGGACAAGGCCAAGCGCGAAGTGGAAAATCAGATCCGCGAAGCCGGCGAATCCGCCGTATTTGACACCAACCAGCATTCCCTTCATCACGAGCTGGTCCGCCTGCTCGGCCGCATGAAGTACCGCACCAGCTACGGCCAGAACGTTTTAAAGCACTCCGTTGAGGTTTCGCACCTCGCCGGCGTTATGGCCGCCGAGCTCGGCGCCGACGTTCAGCTTGCAAAGCGCGCGGGACTTCTCCACGACATCGGCAAGGCCATCGACCACGAAGTCGAAGGTACCCACGTCACCATCGGCGCAGACCTCGCCAGAAAGTATCACGAGAGCGAAGCCGTCATCAACGCCATCATGGCGCACCACAACGATGTGGAGCCCCAGACCGTTGAAGCCGTGCTTGTTCAGGCCGCCGACGCAATCTCCGCCGCGCGCCCCGGCGCAAGACGCGAATCTCTTGAAAATTATATCAAGAGACTTCAGAAGCTGGAAGAAATCGCCAATTCCTTTGACGGCGTAGACAAGTCCTACGCTATCCAGTCGGGCCGCGAGGTTCGCATCATGGTTCGCCCCGAGGACGTCAACGACGCCGGCACGCTGATTCTCGCCAAGGAGATCGTAAAGCGCATCGAGGCCGAAATGGAATACCCGGGTCAGATCAAGGTAAACGTAATCCGCGAAACCCGCGCCATCGAAATGGCAAAGTAAGAAAAATAAGAAAAGCGCATTTTTGCGAAACGGCAAAAATGCGCTTTTTCATGCCTTTTATTCTTCCACCTTCACATATTCAATGACTTCGCCGTCGTCGATGAAGTCGTAGGTATCAAAGCCTCTTTCTTCACATTCGATTTCGCCGTCCTGATTGTCGTAGGGGTCGTAATATTCGTGCTTTTTGGGCGGGTTGAAGGGGGTATAGTAGCGGCGGTTGGCGATCATGCGGAAGGGATCGAGATTGCCGAAGTAGAAGCTCCAGCATTCCATGTCGCCGTTTCTCCAGCCGCCTCCGCCGTAGGAAGGGTCGGCAAACAGCCAGCCGAATTCGTTTGTATAGAACTGCGCCCAATCGTGGCAGCCGGAATCGTCCTTTTCAACGGTTCTGCCGCTCTGCCAGCGGGCGGGAATGCCCAGAATGCGGCAAAGGGTGATAAAGAGGATGGCCTGCATGCCGCAGTCGCCCTTCTGGTTGATGGCGGTGAACTCGGGATGATTTTCAACCAGAATGTAGGAGCGCATGAAGGAATAGCGCACGTTCTGAGTCACATAATCGTACACGCGCTTTGCAAGGTACAAAGGCCTCGTTTCATCGCCCGCGATGAGCTTGGCAAGCTCCTTAAGGTAAGGCGTAAAGGTAATCTGCGGAACCTGCTCGGAAAGGTCGTCCTCGCAGGGCGGAAGCGCGTTCGGATATGCGATGTGCGGCGTATCCTTGAAGGGATCGACAAACTTCACGCGGTTTTCGAAGGTATAGGTAACTTCAAAGGGCTTGTTTTCGGAAAGGAATCTTCGATAGCAGACAGCCCTTTGGAATTCGTCGACCGGCGGGATGAATGCGTCGGGATCAGCCTTGATTGCAATCTTGGCTGCATCCTGCTGCGCGCTGGCTGCGGGGATGGGCAGATGCGCGGTGTAAACCGTGTTGGGGATAAAGCAGTCGTCCTTTACCTGAATGGAGCGCTTCATGGTGAACCTGTAGGCAAGCTCGCCGTTTTTGCGCATTTCTGCGCGGGCGATTTTCTCGGTGGGGTCCTTTACGCGGTCCTCTTCCTTAATCTGTCGGGCGGCAAGATGGGGATGCATTTTAATCAGCGCGCCGATACAGGAGGAAAGATATTTTTTTACACCGTTCACGTAGATAAAGTCGATGTCGCCGTTATCTTCAAACGCGTCAAACTCCTCGCCCGTGAAATTTGAAACGCGGGTATTTGCGTATTCAATCGCCTGCTCCCTCGTATAGGGATAGCGGATTTCAAGGCGCTCGAGCATGCCCTTTTCAGCGATCAGTCGATCCCTGAGCATGGGCGTGATGTTTTCCTTTTTAAGACGCGCGTCGATTTTTCGTTTCGTTCCTTCGATGTCTCCTGCCAATTTGCTCTTTAAAATATCGTCCGGCAGATCGTAAATCAAGCTGTTTAACGGAAGTCGCATAAGATGTATCCCCCTTCAGGCATTATCTATATTTTGAGCTCGCGTCCGTTTGTCCGAAGCCATTTGCGCCAGATATCGTACTCGGGCATTCTTTTTTCCACTTCCTTCCAAAATTTTTCGGAATGGTTGAAGTGGATCAGGTGGCAAAGCTCATGAATGACAACATAATGAAGCGCTTCTTTGGGCGCTAAAATGAGTTTCCAGTTGAAATTGAGGTTTTTCTTGCCGGAGCAGCTGCCCCAGCGGGTCTTTTGCTCGCGGATTGTCACGCGCCCGTATTCGCGCCCGACGGTCGGTGCGTAAAGCTCCAAAGCTTCCCGGATTTTTGAAAGCGCGAGCTTTGAAAGATATTTCTTGATTTCTTCTTCCATGCGCTGGTTGTCCAAAGCAGGCATAGAGACAAACAAAACGCCGTCCAAAAGCTTTACGTCGTTTTTCACCGACCGACAAAAAACGACGGGCGTGCACCGTCCTTCAATGAGAACGCCGTTTTCGGGATTAAACGCGTTTTTCTTTTTTTCAAGCGCATACGCCGCGTGCGCATCCTTGATCCAGTCCCAGCGGGAAAGGACGAGGCTGTCCATTTCGCGAAGGCGGGCGTTTTTCGGCGCATACACGCGCACCTTTCCCTCCGGCAGCGCCTGCAAAAGCACATTTTTACGCCCGACAGAGCAAATCAGCGTGTATTCAAGGATTTTTCCGTCCTTTTTAACGATTCTTTTCATGGACGGCGGCTTTCTTCCATTTCGCCTGTAATCAGGCGGGCATAGGTTTTCTGGCTGTTTAAAACGCGCTGAAGCCCCTTAGCGAGGCAATCCTCCGGCGCTTCGGCCAGCCGCACGGAAAGACCCGTTTGCTCTTCGACGGCGGATGCAAAATCCATGAGCCGCGCGCCGCCGCCGGTGATGACGAAGCCGTGCTTGCTTACGTCGCCTGCAATTTCCTCCGGCAGGAACGTGACGAGCTTTTCGCACATTTCCGCCGCCGCATCCACAATTTCAGAAAGACACCTTTTTACAAGAAGCGCGGGAATTTTTCTTTTCTTCGGAAGATTGGTTTTATAGTCAAAGGCGTTTACCTCGACTGCGGCATTGTCGTTCAGCTCTGTTTTTCCAAGCTCTTTGATCAATTCTCTCGCGGTATGCGGGCCGATGGCGCAGCCCAGATAGATGCGCACAGCCTCAATCAGCGTCTGATCCGCGCGGGCGGCGCCGAAGGGCAGATGCTCGGATTTCACGATTCTGCCGCCCGAAATAACCGCCGCCTGCATTTGCTCCGCGCCGACGTCGAGCAAGCACACCGCCTCCGGCTCCAGCGCCTTTTCGCCAGCGCCGAGCGCGCTCAAAATCGCGGAGGAAACAACCGCCACGCCGGAAATACCTTCGTCCAGCATGCGCTTTTGCATCTCCTCCACGGCGTCCTTGCGCATCGTTTCGTTCACGCCGACGAGTATGGTGCTTTTTTTGAGAATCGCTTCATCCTCGTCCAGTATGATGCGCGCCCATTTGGCAAAGAGATTGGCGCGATCCACACAGCCGTGATTCACGCTTTTCACGATGGAAACGCCCTTCGGCGCACGACCCAGCATCATCAGCGCGCGGTCGCCCCATGCAAAGGGCGTGCCGCGGCCTTCTCTTATGGCGGTATAGGTCGATTCCCGAACGATTTGCGGCGTTCCTCTTTTCACAAGGCGCAAATTTTCGCTGCCTGCGTCAATCCCGTATTCCCAAAGCATTCGCCTTTTGTACCTCCGATTTTTGGCTTCTGTATTTTTCGCGCGTCGCCATCCCCCCGCGAAGATGCCTCTCGGCAAGGTTTTTGTCGATCACTTCCCCGACCTCTTCAAAAAGGCCGCGGCTTAATTCCTTAAGGCGCACGCGCATATCCTTATGAACCGTGGTTTTGCTGACGCCCATGTGCTTTGCACAGTCGCGCACGGTAGCGCCGGTTCTGATGATGTATCTTGCTTCCTCCTCCACCCGTAGGGAAATGTCGCTTCTCAAGAAGCATCGCCTCCGGCATAAGCTTTTTTAAGCTATGCAGAAGGAAGCAGCGTAATGAACGAGGGTTTCCTCCAAAAGCGGAGCGCTCAGCCAACGAGCGCGTGAATTGCGTTTCTTACTTCGCCCGCGCCCGCATTCATTTTCTTGAAATTGGCAATCACGGAGTCGGCAAGTCCCGCCTTTACAAGGCTTACGCCGAAAATGGTTTCGTCTTCTAAGATGGGCAGAAGCTTTTCTTCTACGCCGTCGTTCACGCCGAACGCAATGCCAGTCAGGCGCTCCTTCATCTCGCTTAAACGCGGATCGGGCGAAATCGCCATTTCGTTTCCGTTGTCGTCAACGCCCATAAGATATCTGATCCATCCGGCCTGCGTGAGCGCGATGCCCTTTAAAACGCTTACGTCCATGCCCCTTTTGAGGTATTCCTTGATGGTTTCGCCAAAGCGGATGGACAGCTTTTGGGAAGTGTCGGTCGCAATGCGCTGGGGCGTGTCCGGAAGGAAGCAGTTGGGCAGGCGGTCGCAAAGAACCTCGGACAAGAAGGTTTCGGGCTTCATAATGCCGGGGTCGGTAACAACGGGCATGCCCTCGACATAACCGATGCGGTTGACGAGCGCTTTCAGGTCATTATCGTTCATTTCCTGCCAGATGGTTTTAAAGCCCAGAAGGCAGCCGAACACGGCAAGCGAGGTATGAAGGGGATTTAAACAGGTGGTAACCTTCATGCGCTCGACGCGCTCGACGGTTTCTCGGCTGGCATAATACACGCCGGCTTTGTCAAGCGGCAGCCTGCCATTGGGGAAATTGTCTTCGATGACGAGATATTCCTTTTCCTCCGCATTGACAAAGGCGCTGGTATAGGTGTTTTTACCCGTTACGATGAGCCCGCCGTCTTTAAAGCCGTCCTCACCCAGAATTTTCATGACGTTTTCATCCGGGCGGGGGGTGATTTTGTCGATCATCGACCACGGGAAGGAAACCTTTTCGCTTAAGTAGGTCATAAAGCCCGCATCTGCATAGCCGTTTTCGATCCATTTGGCGGCGACCATTTTTACAACGTATTCAAGCTTCTCGCCGTTGTGGGAGCAGTTGTCCATGCTGACAAGGGCAATCGGCTGCGCATTTTTGAGATATCTTTTGTACATGAGCTTCGTTAGATACCCCATCAAACCCCTTGCGTCCTCGGGCCTTCCCTCCGCATCCTTCTGAGCGAACGCGGGCGCATAGCCCTTCTCGGTAATGGTGAAGCTGGCCATCATAAGGGACGGATTTTCAAAGATTTCGATCGTCCGCTCATCATCCTGAGTAGTCAGGGATTCTACAACCGAGCCCAGCACTTCCTTTTTGACGCTGCCTGTGGAAATGAGGGTTACGCCGACGGACAGATTGTCAAACGGACGATAGGCCTTTTCGATAATTTCGGGATCAAAGCCTTCAAAAACCACAATTCCCGTGTCCATTTCGCCCGCATTCAGAAGGCGCTGCGCCACACCGCCCAAAAAGGCTCTAAAAATATTGCCCGCGCCGAAGTGAATCCACTTGGGGGCCTTTTTCGTGTTTTCGGTAATTTGGGTGACGTCAAATTCGGGAAGAGCATAGCCTTTTTCCTGCCAGAGGGCTTTCGTTTCAAGCGCTTTTAAATTGAGTTTCATATATCCCTTATCCTCCCTATATCATCCTATTATAATGATACCACTTTTTATATGATTGTACAATAGGAAACACGCGCGGAATTTTGCTCGTTTGATTTTCATTGGCAGGAATTTTGTGCCCGTCCATCGAAATACTTGTGAAACATTCGAAGAGGGGAGGGATCGGCATGCGCTGGACGGCGGATCAGGCGAAGGTTATAACTTCAAGGAACAAAAATCTGCTGGTTGCAGCGGCGGCGGGCTCGGGCAAAACAACCGTGCTGGTTGAGCGCGTGATGCGCCTTGTAGAAGAGGGCGCGAACATCGACGAAATGCTGATCGTAACCTTCACCCGCGCGGCGTCAAGCGACATGCGCGAAAAATTCCGAAAGCGCTTTCGCGAAATCGCCCAGATGGGCGTTCCCCACGCGCAGGAGCAGCTGGAGCGTCTTGAAAACGCATCCATTTCAACGCTGCACGCCTTCTGTACAGACATACTGCGCAATCACTTTGAAGCCGCAGGCGTTGACCCGATGTTTCGCATTATCGACGAAGCGGAAGACAAGCAGCTGACCGAACGCGCGATGGACGAAGCGCTGGAAAACGCCTACTTGATGGGCGGAGAGGGAATCGACGCGCTCGATTTCGCCAGAGGCCCCGTGCGCGTGCGCTCGCTGTGCATGGACATGCACGCGTTTTTGAAGGAACGGCCCGATCCCGATTCGTGGTTTAAAAACGCCCTTTCGCTCATGGACGGGGACGGCGAAATCTGGACAAAAGCGCTGGAGGATGCTGTCAGGGAGAAGCTTTCAAGCGCGTTGGCGCTTAACGACTACGCAATCAATTTAGCCGGTCAGCCGGAAGGGCCGAACCACTATGCGCCCGCGCTTGAAGCGGACGCGCAGGCCATACGCGAAATCATGAACGCGCCGTACCGCCGGATGCGTTCCCTGATTTCCGCCTTTAGGCAGGTAACGCCCAAAGCCGGAAAGCGCGTAAAGGCCGAAGATAAAACAGAAAACCAGATCTATCTTTCCGAAACTATGTCCGCCGTCCGCAAAAAAGTGAAAACGGCGGTGGAATCGGCAAAAAAGCTCGTTCAGCTGGATGCGGATTTGTCCATGGCGGATATCCAGGCAAACAAAATATGCGTTTTGAAGCTTTTTGAAATTGCCAAGGACCTGTCCGACCGACTTCGCGCATACAAGGAAAAGCGGTGCGCGCTGACGTTTAACGACCTTGAGCATTATACGTTAAAGGCCCTGTCCGATCCGCGCGTATGCGAAAATATCAAAAGCCGGTTTTCTTATGTGTTTGTCGACGAATATCAGGATACAAGCGACGTGCAGGAGGCCATCGTTTCTAAAATTTCGCGCGAGAATAACCGATTTATGGTAGGCGATGTGAAGCAGTCCATTTATCGCTTCCGTCAGGCCGAGCCCAAGCTGTTTCTGGAAAAATACGAATCCTACAAATCCGGCGGCGAAAACGAGCTGATCGTGCTGAAACAAAATTTCCGCTCCCGCGCCTCGGTGATCGACTTTATAAATCACATTTTCGCCCGTGTAATGCATGGCGGCGCAAGCGAAATAAACTACGACAAAGACGCAATGCTTTATCAAGGCCGCGAGTTTGAGGGCGCTGATGAGTTGGTCGAGGTACACATCGTCGATAAATCCGCGTCGGAAGACGAGGGCGAGGACGAGGGCGAAACAGAAGAACTAAGCGACGCCGAGCGCGAGGGCTATGTGATAGCAAAGCGCATTCACGAGCTTAGAAAGGAAGACCCCGCCCTCAAATTCAGGGATATATGCATACTCACGCGCGTTCGCGTAAACGCGCTTGCGAACCTTGCGTCTGCCTTGTCCGAAAACGGCATTCCCGCCTATGCGGACGCGTCCGAAAGCTATTTTGACGCGCTTGAAGTGATGGAGATCATGTCGGTTCTTCAGCTGATTGTGAACCGCAGGCGCGATATCGACCTGCTTTCCGTATTGCGTTCCCCAATCGTCGGCCTTTCAACAATAGATCTTGCGAAAATCCGCGCCCGGAATAAAGGCGGCTCATTCTTTGACGCAGCCACACAATGCGCGGAGGAAAACGAAACCTTAAAAGCGTTCTTTGACCGTTTGGACGCATGGCGTTTGCTTTCCAGATCCATGCCCATCGCCCGGCTGATTCGAAAAATCGCCTCCGACACAGGCTTTTACGCTTATGTCGGCGCGCTTCCCTTCGGGCAGCAGAGACAGGCGAACATCGACATGCTGGCCAGCCGCGCGATGAATTATGAAAACGCCGTCGGCGGCTCGCTCCCGGAGTTTTTGGAATACGCCGCCCTCATGCGCGCAAGGGGCGACGGCGAAAGCGCGCATATTTTAAGCGAAAACGACGACGTTGTGCGCCTGATGACGTCGCATAAGAGCAAGGGCCTTGAGTTCCCGGTTGTGTTTGTGTCTCTTCTGGGCAGAAAATTCCGCACCCAGCGCGCCGACGACAAGCTGACCGCGCACAGAGACCTTGGCGCGTCGCTTATGCGCATGGACGATACGCTTGAAACCATGCGCGACACCATCGCCCGCCGCGCCATCGTGGAAACGGAAATCAGGCAGGACCGCGCGGAGGAGCTTCGCGTGCTTTATGTCGCTTTGACCCGCGCCCAGTCGCGGCTGATCCTGACCGGGTGCGTGAGAAATCTGGAAAACGCAAAAACAGATTGGCGGATTGCCAAAAACCATCCCGACATGTATTCAAGCGCCTTGGATATCGTGGGCGCGGCAATTCAAAGCTGCGCCGGCGCGGAATGCGTGGGCGCGACGCCTCAAAAGGGCGCGCCCGAAGTCAAGGTGTTTATTCATTCGCCGAAAAACGCATCCTCGGAGGATGCCGCTTCTTCCGAAAACGTACAAGCCGCCCTCTCCATTCTTGAAAACGCGGAAAACGGCGAAGGCTTTTCTCAAAGCATGCATAATGCGTTTACTTGGCAATACCCGAATAAGGACAGCATTCAGGCGCCCGTCAAGCTGACCGCATCCGGCCTCGCGCGCGAAATTACGGGCGCGTTTGAAATCCCGGACGTCGCCGAGCGGCCGAAATTCATGGGCGAGGGCGGCCTCACGGCGAACGAGCGCGGAACCGCCGTTCACGCGTTTTTGCGGTATGTGGACTACGAAAAAATCCGCGGCTTGTCCGGCGACGAACTCAAAATCGCGCTGGGCGACGAAAAAAGGCGAATGCTTCAAAGGGGCATGCTGTCTTCCGTTCAGGGACAGGCGATTGTCTTGTCCTTCATGGCGCAATTTCTCGAATCCCCCGTCGGGCTTCGTATACGAAGCGCAAAGGAAGTCCGGCGCGAATGGCGGTTCAATCTGAGAATGCGCGCATCCGACGCCATCGAAAACGCGCCCGCAAGCGCAAGCGTCGTCGTTCAGGGCTCCATCGACCTGTGCTTTGAGGAAGACGGCGAATGGGTGCTTCTGGATTACAAGACCGACAAAACGGATGATAAGGAAGAATTAAAAGCAAAATACATGCCCCAGCTGAATCTCTACGCGAGGGCGTTAAGAAGCATAACGGGAAAGATCGTCAAGGAAATCATCATCTGCTTGATCCGTCAGAACGATTCCATTTCCATTGACGGACGCATATAAAGAAGACCGCTGCAAAATGAAGCTTGCAGCGGCCTCGTTTTCTATTTTTTAAGTACCATTAAATCAAATCCCGGGTCGTCCCGAAGGGGCGTTTCGGTGAAAATGCGCTCGGCGGCGTCCTCGTAGGCAGCCAATTCCTTGGTTTTCCGAAGCGTCTTTAAGAGCTTGTGGGGATTAACGTACATGCAGGACATGTACACCATGATTTCGCACATGTGGCCGATGACGGCGTTTTTCGGCCACGCTTCCAGATACCGGCGATAGAGCCTATCGTGAAAGCGCTTAAGTTCTTCCTTTGTCGCCGGTTTTCCGCCCTTCAGAACGCGGGCAAACGCGGGGTTTGCGACCAGCCCGCGCCCGAGCATGAGCCCGGAAAGCGCAGGGAAACGCGTACTCACATCCTCCGCATCCTCCTGATAAAACACATCTCCGTTATAGACGACCGGGCATGAAAACGCGTCCATCGCATTTTCTACAAGCTCGATATGCGGTCTTCCCTTGTAAAATTCCTCGCGGGTTCGCATGTGCAGTATGATATCCGAGAAAGGGTAGTCCTTGTAGATGGAAATCAGCTCGTTCCATTCGTCTGCCGATTCGAAGCCTATACGCGTTTTAACCGATACCGGCAGCGGGCAATGCAAGAACACCTCGTCCAAAAACGCGCGCAGGGCGCATTTGTCCCTCAGCATGCCGCTGCCCTTCCCCTTCGCGGTCACTGTGCCCGAGGGACAGCCCGCGTTCAGATTAACCTCGGTATAGCCGAATTCCTTGAGCCGGGCGGCCATCTCGCAAAAATGCTCCGGGTTTTTGGTCAGCACCTGCGGAACCACCGGGATCCCCTTATTTTCCTCGGGCGACATCGCCTTTTGCTCGCGGGAGGAGAATGTGAAATGCTGCGTGGGGCTGATAAAGGGAATAAAGTATTTGTCAGGCCCGCCGAAGCATTCAAAATGCACGCGCCTGTAAATTTCATCCGTCACGCCCTCAAGGGGCGCAAAATATATCTTCATTTTGTTCCTCAAATCGCGAATTTGCCTGTCAGAAAATCATCTGAACGCGGGAATTTTGAATCGTCTCTTCCGATTCAAACGTTATAAGCGAAATGGGCGCATATACTGCGCCGTATTTATCCTCAAAACATGCGCGCTTAGGATCGGTCAGCGTAAGATTTTTGATATCCGGGCAGGGAAGGTCGGCTTGCGCGTTTGTGCCAAGATACAGATTTCCATACAGAATCGTCTTTGCGTCCGGCAAGGTTTTTTCCCGCGCAGGAAGGATTTCAAGCTTGAAATCAAACCCGACTTCAATGACGTCGCCCGCTTTGAACGCCTTTTTGACAAACGCAAAGCCGTTTTCTTCCTTGATGATTTCCGCGCCCGAAACGGAGAAATCCAACGCTCCTTCGGGTTTATAAAGCGCAATTTCCCGTTCCCTTTCGTCCGAGGACACGACGGAAACGGCGATTTTGCCTCTGTACGGATATTCGCTGTCGATTTTGAACGCAAAGCCCGGAAGGTTTACCGCGCCCGCATGATAAAAGGGCAGGCAGATTTTTTCGCCGTCAACCGCGCAGATGGTTCGAGCAACGTTTGAAAGTCCGTCGCCGCCGCGCATGGAGCAGCACCACCACGCCTCGTATGTGCGGACAAACAGCGCCTTTCCGTCCGCGCCGACGCAGTTGTCGCAGCCGAAACCGCCGTTTTCTCTCTGAGAACGATAAACGGCGTTATACAAAATGCGGTGCGCCAGATGAAGGTATTTTTCGTCCCCTGTAAGCCGCCAGATTTCGCTTGCCAGAATGAACGAATCGATTATCGCGCAGGGCTCGGTCCATTCGGGGCGAGTGTACCAGTTCAGATTTTCGTAGTTTTCGGTGATTCCGTTTTCAATATAAAAGTCAAACTGGCGGATGGCTTCCTTTTTCCATTCCTCGCGTCCGCTTTCAATGCCCGCTCTCAGCATGCCCCGCGCGCAGGAGAGGGAGGCGTGCGTCTGAAACGCGCATTTTTTCAGATCCACAACCGAGAAGGTTTCGATCATTTCCGAAAGCAAGTCATAAAGCGCATCCCATTTTAGTATACGATAGGCATGGCTTGCGCCGTCCATCATGATGTATGCGCAGCCGATATCCGTGGACGGAAGCCAGCCCATTACACTCTGACCGGTCAGCGAGCCTGATTCCGCGCCGGTATTCTGAAGGCGCATGTCGGTTTCTATGGGATAATGGCGGTATTTATGAAGGGTTTTCAGAAACAGCCCCTTCGCCATGTTTTCAACAGCAGCGTAGGCGCGCTCGTCCTTGGTCCATTCGTAATATTCGCAAATCCCGCGCATCAGCCACGAATTGCCGGAAAGCGACTGCTCGTTTATGTTGTTTTCGTCAATGATCGCGCCGAGATAGCCGTCCTCGTTCATAAACGACAGAATTTTCTCAAAATATGCGCGCACATAGTCGCTTTTTTCGCCAAGCGCTTTAAACAGCATTGCCAAGGCAAGCAAAAGTCTTCCCTCCGTGTCGCCCGGCCAGTCCGCCTCCTTAACGAATTCTTCCGTCAAGAAAAGATCGGGATTATAATGGTCTGACAGCATGCGCTTTTGGGACAGGATCATTCTTTTATAAAGCTCTCCCTCCGTCTTAAAACAACCGAAATCCATAAACTTCATTGTCTTCGCCTCCTGCATGCATATTGTATCACTTGAATGTGCGATATGCAATCGGCGATTTACGTTTTTGATCGGATGTGGTATAATAAATAAAGTCTGTTACAAGGAGATTTTGTCCATGACCATCAATGAATATCAAGCCCTTGCCATGACCACTTTAAACCCCGCGCTTTCCCGAAAAGACGTGATGCTCAACAGCGTCATGGGCCTTTGCGGCGAGGCAGGCGAAGCGATCGACATCGTGAAAAAATGGCACGCGCAGGGCCATCCCTTGGATAAGGAGCGCCTTTTCAAGGAATTGGGCGACGTCGCATGGTATCTGGCCGAGGCTTGCACGGCGCTTGATGTGAAGCTTGAGGATGTTCTTGCAGCCAATATCGAAAAGCTCAAAAAGCGCTATCCGGACGGCTTTGAAACCGAAAAATCTCTCGTGCGGCTCGAAGGCGATCTGTAAATATCTCTGCGTTAAGGAGGCGCTTTATGAAAATATTTCTGTTTATCACAGGGCTTTTGGTTCCCGCAATCATGATCGCAGCCGGGTGGTTTATGCATAAGCATCCGCCAAGGAAGATCAATCCTGTCGTGGGCTACCGAACCGCGCGATCCATGCGCAATATGGATGCATGGCTGTTCGCCCAGAAAAAAGCCGGCGTTATCTGGGAAAAAACGGGCATAATTTCACTGATTGCGTCCGCCCTCCTGCAGATTCCCTTTTTGTTTCTGTCGGTTGACGCGCTTTCGACGGTGTCTGTAATTCTCATGTTTGTTCAGCTGGCAGCGCTGTTTTTCACAATATTTCTCGTGGAGCGCGCGCTTAAGAAAGCGTTTTCAGATGCAAAAGAGATAAAACCATAAAAAGGAAACCTAAACCAATTAAAACGGAGAGGAAGCGCGTTCCTCTCCAAAGAAAAGCCTTTTGGCTGCCTCGCATGATGCGGGGCAGCTCAAGTCATCAAAAAAGTGCCTTTTTTGATGAGAGGGGCCGATCCCCTGAAATTCTTCGGAATTTCCGGGCGGGGATCGGAAAGGGGAAGCGTTTTCAGTCGCTGCGCTTTGTGAAAACGCGCGATTTTGCCGTACA
>JAFWZN010000118.1 GCA_017522345.1 Clostridia bacterium
GAAAGGGGAAGCGTTTTCAGTCGCTGCGCTTTGTGAAAACGCGCGATTTTGCCGTACATGCCGCCAAAATCGATTGAAAATGGAGAGGGAGTGCGCTCCCTCTCCATGCCTCACCCAGAGGTTTGTTGATGGTCTGAACCGCCGCAGACAATGTCTGCGGCGGGAATTTATGAGCGTTTCAATTTAAAGCGTTACGATTAAATTAGAAGCCCATGGAAACGCGCCATGCGTCTACCTGATTCTGCAGCTCGTCGATAACAACATCAACGCCGGCAGCTTCAAGCGCGGAGAGGAACGCGGGCAGCGTGGTCTCGGGATCAGCAAGACCTCTGACCAGCGGATCAAGGTACTGCTCGGTGACCTGACGGACAGCGGCGAGCTCGGTCAGGATGTTAGTTTCGTCGAAGGCGAAGCCTACGTTATCGGAGGGAACGAGAACCTTGTCAAACGCCTCGTACATTTCAACCATGTTTACGGGCAGGCTGTTGTCGGGCTCGGCGATGATGAAGGCATGGAAGTAAGCGGTGTTGATGTACCACTGAGTGCCGTCGGTGTGGCGGGCGATCTGGCCTTCTTCATTGCGGGTCCAGTTGATGCCTTCGAGGCCGTAGGCTACGAGGTTGGCGAAGTCGGGATCGGCTACGCAGGCGTTGAGGAACATCATAACGCGGGCGGGATCGCCGGAGTTGACGTTGATGGCGTTCATGGAGCCGAAGATCTTATCGGTGGTCTGGAAGCCGTAGCTGGGGAAGTAGGCTTCGTAGTCCTGCTGATAGGTTCTCTCATAACCGGCAAGGCGCTTGGCCATGGAGTCCTGAACGGAGGGAGCGGGGTCGTTCTTCTTCATGGTAGCGGAGGTGTCGGGGTCCTTCGGCAGAGCGCCGGCCTGAGCGAGTTCATAGGCATCCTTGCAGAAAGCGGCGAACTCGGGGGTGGCGTACTGGTTGAAAACTTCGTTGCGCTCAAAGCCCGCGAAGGAATCGTCACCGATCAGGCATACGCCGGGATCGATGGTGTTGCCGGTGAGGGCTTCGTAGGGATAGAGAGCCTGGAAGGTGGCGGGGTTCAGGTGGGTGATGTAGCCGTTCATGCCGGCGCCAGCTTCAGCCATTTCGACCAGATAGGTCTTGAAGGCGTCCCACTTTTCAAGCTTCTCCATGTCTTCGTCGTATACCCATTCCACGTCTACGCCGGCGGCGTTGGCCTGGTCAATGGAGATGGCGAAGTAGAAGTGAGAGCAGGAATACTTGTGGGTGGGAACGGCGTAGAACTCGCCGTTGATGGTAACAGCCTGCCAGAGGGCCGCGGGCCACTTGGCGAGGATGTCCTGGCCGTACTCGTTGACGAGGTCGCTCATCGGATAGAAGGCTTCCTTGGCAACGTAGTTGGCATACTGGTTGTCAACGGTGATCATATCCCACGGGGTCTTGGTATCCGCGGTGAGATACTGGATCTTTTCGATGGTTTCGGAGTAGGTGCCCTTGATGATCTTAAGAGTGCAGTTGAACTTCTCGGTGAGGTAGGCATTGATCGCCGCTTCTACTTCGGCATCCTTGTCATGTACTTCACCAACGGTGTACCATACGATCTCATAGGGATCAAGCGCGGAAGCGTCGATCTCGGCAAAAGCGGAGAAGCTTGCCATCATGAGAACGAAAACGAGGAAGAGACAAAGCTTTTTCATGGGTTTACCTCCTTTAAATATATATCTCAGCGCGGATGCGCCTGATATCAGGAAATGGGTTATCCCTTTACGGCGCCAAGGGTCAGACCCTTGATGAAGTACTTCTGGAAGTAGGGGTAGAACAGAAGCACGGGCGTCATGGAGATAACGGTGAGCGCCATCTTGGCCGATTCATTCGGCAGCTCATAAAGCAGGAGCATGCCTTCTTCGGAAGCAGCGAAATCGGGGTTGTCGACGAGCGTCTGGATTTCGCGCATGGTGCGCTGGAGCATATACTGAATGGTCCAGAGGTTTCTGTCATCGATGTAGAGGAGGACGTTGAACCAGCTGGAGAAGTAAGCGATAGAGAGGAACAGGCCGATGGTGGCCAGAGCGGGCTTTGAAATCGGAAGAATGATCTGGGCATAAATTCTGAATTCACCCGCGCCGTCAATCTTGGCCGCTTCGATCAGGGATTCGGTACCGGCATTGGAGAAGAAGGTGCGAAGCACGATAATGTTGTACGCGCCCGCCATTCCGGGAAACAGAAGCACCCAGAAGGTGTCGCGAAGACCGTAGACATTGCAGTTGACGATATAGCTTGCAACAAGGCCGCCGGAGAAGAGCATGGTGAAGTATGCGTAGAAGGTAAGCCCCTTTCGGAAGGTGAATTCCTTTCGGGCGATGGCGTAGGCATACATCGTCATGATGAGAAGGCCTAAGAACGTTCCGGCTACGGTCAGGATAAGCGTATTTTTGTAGGAGTTAAGGATGGTGTCAAGGCTCTGGTCGAACATGGTGGTGTAAGCCTTGATGCTCCACTGCTCGGGGAAAAGACTGAAGCCGTTTTCGATAATGGATCTTTCCGCCGTAAAGGATGTGATGTAAACGAGCAGAACCGGCAAAAGGCAGGCCAAGGAAAGAATGACAAAAATGATGTTTAAAACCACGCTTGAAGCATCGCTTATTTCAAGCGGACCACGCTTGTAGCCTTTGAAAAGCTTCATTTCTCTTTTCTCCTTTCCTTAGAACATGGACAGATCGCTGTCGATCAGGTCGATAATCTTGTTGGTGACGACGACAAGAACAAAGCCGCAAACGCTCTGAACCAGCGCAACCGCCGAGGAAAGGGACACGTCGTTGGAGTCGCGCAGGGTGTTGTAAACAAATACGTCGATGGTGTTGGTAACCGGCTGAAGAAGACCGGAGTTCAGCGGCACCTGATAGAAAAGGTCGAAATTGGAATGGAAGAAGTTGCCGACCTTCATGATGGCTAAAATGACGATCATGGGTTTTAGGAAGGGGATGGTGATATGCACGATCTGCTGCCATTTGGATGCGCCGTCGATAACCGCCGCCTCATAATATTCGTCGGATATGCCGGTTATGGTGCCCAAGTATATGATGGAAGAATAGCCTGTGCCCTTCCAGGAATATACAATGAACAGGAAAATGGGCCAATAGCCTTGCTCGTTATAAAACGCGATCGGCTCTCTGCCCATACCGGTTAAAAAGTGGGCGATGATGCCGCTGTCAGCGGAGAGAATCGCAAATACAATTACGGATACGACGACATAGGAAATGAAGTGGGGCATGATCAGAAGCGACTGATACACGCGCGCAACCTTCTTGTTTCTAATTTCATTTAAGCCGATGGCGAGCATCATGGGGAACACGATGCCGGACACGAGGAAAACAGAATTATAGGTGAGCGTGTTTTTGACCGCCATCCAGAAATAGGAGTTTTTGATCATGAACTGGAAATTCTTGAACCCCAGCCATTCGCTGCCGAAAATACCGCGGTTGGGAATGAAGTATTTGAATGCAAGCACCGTACCTGCCATGGGCATATAGTTAAACAGGAAGAAAAAAACAATACCGGGCAGCGTCATAAGTAAAAGCGGGATATCCGTGCGCGCCCGGCGACGCAGGTTCATATTTCTTAATTCTTTACTGGTCTTTCGTGCGGATTGCATAAAACTAACTCCTTCCCTCTGGCTTATGTTAGTAATTATATCATTTGTGAGTAGTAAAATCAAGGGCTTTGTTTTGGTACTGTAGTTTTTTAAGGAAATCAGTTGAGGGGACGGAGACAAAATAAGATCGGATTTTGTCCGCATATGTTTTGATATAACGTTGTTTGTGCTAATTTTGCCTGTTTTTATTGCACGAAAGCGCTTAGCGTGCTATAATACCTTGAATGCATGCGCATTGAAAGGGGAAAAAACGTGTATTACGTTGTTATCGATCTGGAATGGAATCAATATCATAATCCCATGTGGACGCCTACGAGCAGATCAGGCGTTAAGATGCATGAGGAAATCATTCAGATCGGCGCGGTAAAGACGGATCATAATATGAATCCCGTCGATACCTTTAAAATGTATGTTCGTCTGGCCGGCGGCCGCAGGCTCGACCGATATGTAAAGAAGCTTACGCATATTACCGACAGCGATATCGCAAGGGGCGAGGACTTTCCGATCGCTGCGCCCGAGTTCGCCAAATGGCTTGACGGCGTTGACGCCATTTTCAGCTGGGGCGCGGACGACAGGCGCGTTTATTTGAACAATCTTGCTTTCCATTCTCTTGAAGCCCCTGCCTGCCCGTGGTATGACGGACAGAAAATCTATGCCGCCCAGAAACCCGATCACGGAAGCCTGGGTCTTAAAAACATCGCTCAGGAGCTGGGCGTTTATGTCAATCTCACCCTCCACGACGCGATGAACGACGCCATCCTGACCGCCTTTTGCATGAGGGAGCTTGACATCGAAAAGGGAATTGCCGAGTACAATCAGCCTCGAATAACGCATCAGAACGCGCAGGAGCCCGTTCCGATCGCTACCAGCAAAACCCACCGCCACCAGTCGCAGCAGGCGGCGTGGGAGGAAGCCAACAACGGGCTTCTCCATTGCCCAGAGTGTATGCAGAGTCTTGCCTGGTCGGGAGACGAAAAGGGCTCAATCGAAAAGTGGTATAAGCCCGCAGCGTGCAAAACCCACGGCGAATTCATCATCAAAGGCGAATTTATCGGACAAAAATATACGGTTTTGAAGCTTTCCTTCTATAAGCCCACCGACGACGTCATGGAAATGATCGAAGGAAAGCCGGATTCTCCCGCCAAAAAGCGCAGGAGGAGAAGAAAGAAAAAGGCGGCAAACAGGCCCGAAACGGTTTCCAGCGAAGACATGCTGTCCCGCGCCATCGCGTTTGCGGCAGAAAAGCACAAGGATCAGACGAGAAAGGGAACAAACATTCCCTACATCGTGCATCCCATGGAGGCGGCTGCGATTGCCGCAACCATGTCGGACGACGCGTGCGTGATTGCCGCGGCGGTTCTTCATGATGTGATTGAGGATTGCGAAGGCGTCACGCAGGACGATATCGAAAACGCCTTCGGCGCGCATGTTGCTGATCTCGTGGCAGCGGAAACCTGTCCTGCGCCGGAAAACGCAACATGGAAAGAATGCAAGCAGGCGACGCTTGACAAGCTCGTAATCGCGGACGAGGAACAGCTGATTGTCGCTCTGTCCGACAAGCTTTCCAATATCCGAGCGATGAAGCGCGATTTCGACAAAATCGGAAATAAGCTTTTTGAAAGATTCAATGTCACCGACAAAAAAATGCATGCGTGGTACTACAGATCCTTGAAGGATGTTCTGGAGCCTGTTTCGCGCTTTGAGGCATATACAGAGTTTTCAAAGCTCGTGGACAGCGTGTTTGGCAAAAAACGAGCACCAAAAAACGAAGAAAAACAATCAAATTAACCGTCAAATTACGCGCCGACAGTACAACGGCGCGTAATTTTATGCTATAATATATGCGAATCCAATTGTGCGTGCTGAAAAAACGGATTTCGTTTTTTCAAGCCGCCTGTTCGCCCGCTTGGGCGTTAAGCAAAAAGGAGGACAAACCATGCAGTATACCCGCGAAGTAGAAGAAATGGTATGCGTGGCAAAGGGCCCCAACCACGGCCCCGCCCCGATTCCCGAAGAAGGCAAATGGGTTAAGGCGAAAGAGATTTCCGACATCTCCGGCTACACCCACGGCATTGGCTGGTGCGCTCCCCAGCAGGGCACCTGCAAGCTGAGCCTGAATGTAAAAAACGGCGTTATCGAAGAGGCGCTCGTTGAGACCATCGGCTGCTCCGGCATGACCCACTCCGCCGCCATGGCGAGCGAAATCCTGCCCGGCAAGACCATCCTGGAAGCTCTGAATACCGACCTCGTATGCGACGCCATCAACACCGCCATGCGCGAGCTGTTCCTGCAGATCGTTTACGGCCGCACCCAGTCCGCTTTCTCCGATGACGGCCTCAAAATCGGCGCCGGCCTCGAAGACCTCGGCAAGGGCCTGCGCTCCATGGTTGGCACCATGTACGGCACCAAGGCCAAGGGCACCCGTTACCTTGAGATGACCGAAGGCTACGTTCTCAAGATCGCTCTTGACAAGGACGAGCAGGTTTGCGGTTATCAGTATCTGTCCCTCGGCAAGATGATGGACGACATCAAAAAGGGCATCGAGCCCAACGATGCGTACACCAAGAACATCGGCACCTACGGTCGCTTCAAGGCCGAAGACGGCGCGGTCAAATGGATTGACCCGCGCAAAGAATAAGGAGGTGCACTTTAATGGCTCTGTTTGAAAACTATGAAGGCCGCATGCCCCAGCTCCAGCCCGTGCTCGACAAGTACGGCTTCAAGGATTTCGAAGAAGTTAAGGCGTACACCAACTCCAAGGGCGTAGACGCTTATAAGATCGTTGAAAGCACCCAGCCCATCTGCTTTGAAAACGCAAAGTGGGCCTATGAACTGGGCGCCGCCATCGCGCTTAAGAAGAACGTAAAGACCGCTGCCGAAGCCGCCAAGTGCATCGGCGAAGGCCTGCAGGCGTTCTGCATCCCCGGCTCCGTCGCCGATCAGCGTCAGGTTGGTATCGGCCACGGCAACCTGGGCGCAATGCTTCTGGATGAAGAGACCGAATGCTTCGCGTTCTTAGCCGGCCACGAGTCCTTCGCCGCCGCTGAAGGCGCGATCAAGATCGCTCTTAACGCCAACAAGGTTCGCAAGAATCCCCTGCGCGTTATCTTAAACGGCCTCGGCAAAGACGCCGCCATGATCATCTCCCGCATCAACGGCTTCACCTACGTTGAGACCAAGTATGACTACCTCTCCGCCGACGTTAAGGAAGACCATGCGCTTACCATCGTGAACAGAACGCCCTATTCCACCGGCGATCGCGCGAAGGTAAACTGCTACGGCGCTGACGACGTACGCGAAGGCGTTGCCATCATGTGGCACGAGAACGCCGATGTTTCCATCACCGGCAACTCCACCAACCCCACCCGTTTCCAGCATCCGGTAGCGGGCACCTATAAGAAGGAACGCTGGGAAGCTGGCAAGAAGTACTTCTCCGTAGCTTCCGGCGGCGGCACCGGAAGAACCCTGCATCCCGACAACATGGCAGCCGGCCCCGCCTCCTACGGCCTCACCGACACCATGGGCCGCATGCACGGCGACGCGCAGTTCGCAGGTTCC
>JAFWZN010000119.1 GCA_017522345.1 Clostridia bacterium
CCCGATCCGGAGCAGCCGCAGCCCGAGGCCACGCCCGTTGAGCCCGATCCGGAGCAGCCGCAGCCCGAGGCCACGCCCGTGGAACCCGAGCCGGAACAGCCGGAAATTGAACAGCCCGGAACCGAACTCGCGCCCGGAGATGACGAAGAGGACGAACCCTTTGTTTCTGTTCCCGTAACCATCACATTTAAAAATACCCGCAAAACCATTGGCTACAAAGAGACATATTCGCTCAATCCTGTTGCGTACGACGCAAGAGGAAATGCAGTCGAGACAACCTTTAAATATTCCACTTCCGCCGCCAAGTATGTTTCCATAAAGGGCGAAGCCATTTACGGCGCGGCAAAGGGAAAAGCGGTTATTACGGTAACGGCTGAAAACGGCGTAAGTCAGTCGGTAACGATAACGACGGTCAGTGCGCCTACCAAAGTTACGATTAAAGCGCCCTATACCGAAATTGCCGTCGGCGAAACCGTATCCTTTGGCTATGCCTATCCGGCTGGCCAGGACGGAAGCGTAACGTGGAAGGCCGAAAAGACCTCCATTGCAAAAGTTGATAGCAACGGAAAGGTGACCGGCGTTGCCAAGGGAACGACCCGCATTCGCGTTGATACATACAATAAAAAGTATGCGCTCATCACCATCAAAATCGTGGATGCGCCTCAATCCATTACGTTTGCGCAGAGCAAGTATAAGGTGGGCGAGGGCGGAAGCATCCAGACCGTGGGGACTGTGTCCCCGGCGGGCGCTTACTCCCGTGCGACCTACGAAATCATCGGAAACGATGCGCTTTCGGTCGATAAAAACGGAAAGGTTACTCATAAGCTCAACGGTGCGCTTGGCAAAGGCACGCTGCGCGCCAAGATTCGCAATTATGTCACCGGAAAAGATATTTATGCGGAGTGCGAAATTGAAATCGTGCCCGCGCCGGTAACGATCAAGTTCAAAAATCAGCGCACAACCATCGGCCAGTATGAGACAGTCAATCTTGAGCCGTACGCGCTGGATGGACGCGGAAAAGAAGTGGCAACCACGTTCAAGCTCACGTCCGGGAACACCCGATACGTCACGATCAAGAGCGGAAACGTATACGGAGCCGGAAGAGGAACAGCGACGGTAACGGTAACCGCAGCGAACGGAGCAAGCGCAAAGATCGATATCAAGACGGTGTACGCGCCTTCGAAGGTAACGCTGAGCGCGCCGTCAACGGAAATGACGGTAGGCGAAACGATGCAGCTTGGCTACACGCTGCCATCCAACGCGGTAGGCAAGGTAACGTGGAAGGCGGAAAACACGAAGGTATTAAAGGTAGACGCGAACGGCCTTGTAACAGCAATAGCGGCAGGAACGACCCGCGTGCGCGTAGATACCTATAATAAGAAGTACGCGCTTGTTACAATCAAGGTAACGGCAGCGCCCGAGAAGCTGTCCTTCAATGAAAGCGTATACAATGTGGGAACCGGCTGCAAGCTTCCGACCGCGCTAACGATACAGCCGAAGGGCGCGGCGCTGAAGGTGACGTATAAGCTTTCAAACAGCAAATATGCGTCGATCGACAAAAACGGCGTTCTTAAGGGAATCGAGGTTGGAACCGTAAAGCTGACCGCCACGGTTCACAATTACGTGACGAATAAGGACATCGTAGCGGAGTGCACGGTCAATGTAATCCCCGGCCCGCACACGATCGAATTCGAAAATACTCGAACAACGATCGGCTATAAGGAAACGATGGATCTTAAGCCCGTCGCCTATAACAAAAACGGCGAAGCGGTAGAAACGACGTTTACCTATAAGAGCAGCAATACCCGCTATGTAACGCTCAAGGACAACGGCATCTACGGAAAGGCG
>JAFWZN010000120.1 GCA_017522345.1 Clostridia bacterium
CATGTACGGCAAAATCGCGCGTTTTCACAAAGCGCAGCGACTGAAAACGCTTCCCCTTTCCGATCCCCGCCCGGAAATTTAAGAAGAATTTCAGGGGATCGGCCCCTCTCATCAAAAAAGGCACTTTTTTGATGACTTGAGCCCGCCCGGCTTCAAAAACCGGGCGGGCTTCTTTTTATTTATCCAAACGCTTTTCTGAACTTTTCGCAGTAATACTGAACGTTTTCCCATTTCGCGTCGGGCGCGATTCTATGGTCGGGACACGGAATATAGCCGCCCAGATCCACGAGGGGCTTGAGCCTCTCAATCTCTCTGTCCACCGCCTGATAATCCTGCGCGAACACACGCTTGTCCATGCCGCCCACGCCGCGCAGCTCTCGTCCGTACCGATTGCGCCACCTGTCAAAGGAAGCGTTCCACGTGCCCACTTCAATCGGGAACATGGTATTTACACCGTTTTCCAGCCAAATTGGAACCAATTTATCAATCAATCCGTCACAGTCTACAGAGACAATATCTACGCCATGCTTTTTTAATAACTCAGTAATCTTTTTGTACCAGGGGCCGACGTATTCAGCAAACACGGAAGGACGAATCAAGGGGCCGGATTTAAAGCAGATATCCTCCCAGAAATGGGCGTAATCAAAGGTCAGGCCAAGGCTTAAAACCTTCTCAGCCACCTTGTAATTCAGCTCGCCCACGGTATTGATGATCTCCACATACAAATCCTCGTCGTCCGCCTGCAGATAACTAAGCTCCTCGACGCCCAGCATGTTTCTGATGTTTCCGTACAGGCTTCCGATGTGGATATACTGGGGACGCCCCGTCCTCGCATTTTCTTCGTATGCCTTTTTGATCCCATCGGCGTCTACGCGCGCGTCGGAATACGTGAGCTTTGGAAGGTACAGCTCCTCCCACGCCTCGCGGTCGGTCAGGGATGTTCCGACATGCGCGGGGATGGACACCACGCCCGGTTTGGTTTTTACGATCAAACCGGCATTATCACGCGAAATCACGCTGCCGTCAGCCTCTACAGACAGAACCTTTTCCTCAAACGCAGGCATCAGGTGGCTGTTTCCGCCCACGCCGCCGTTCCAGTTAAAATCAAAGCCGAGTCTTTCCATAACCGCCAGATCAAAAGCATTGTTGTCGGAATAGTATTTCGCCTCGTCCGCCGATACATGGCCTTCCCTGTGCCATTTTTGAAGCGTTTCCTGCCAATATCCAAACGCCACCACCGGCATGCGGTCGTATTTTTCATAATGCATAATCGCATTCACGCGCTGTCTGTTGTCCATGATATCGCCCCCTTTCCACCATTATACCAAATTCATCCTGATATGAACAGCGGTACATTCATTACAATAAACCGTCAATAAACACTTTTTTATCAATAAGGTGTTGCAATCATGTTCACTTTCTTGTATAATGAGCATGACTATGTATAAATATCTGCAATAAATTCGCAATACTTACTGCAAATAAGGAGAACGCTAATGAATATCACAAAACGATTCAAGCGCATTTTGACCTTATCCCTGATTCTGTCCATTCTGATTTCAGCCTTTCCCCTCAAGGTTTTCGCCTCGTTTGAGGCCGAGGTTACCGCAGGCAAAATGGCAGTTCGAGCGGGAAGAGATGCGGATACGACGCTTCTTGGCCACTTGGAAAAGGGCACAATCGTCACCGTGATTGATTATTCCGATGGCATTGCATACATAGAATATAACGGTCGAAAGGGGTACGCGCTCGTCTCCGACATGAAGCGCGTTCTCTCCTCCGACGATCAATCTGCCGAGGACGAGCCCGACCACGGCCTTGCCACCGTCATCGAAAAGGAAATTATGGTCTATGAAAAGGCTTCCGTCAATTCCAAAGAGCTCGGCACGCTCAAAAAGGATGCGACTATCTTAGTTCTTGAGGTAGACGAAAACGGCTGGGCGAAGCTTGAAAAGGGCGACGACGTCGGATATACCAAAGCCAGCGGCCTTAAAATCGACGACAAAGCCAAGGCGACCCCGTCTCCCGTGAAAAACAGCGCGACGGGCAAGGCCACCGTAACCGCCGCCACGCTTCCCGTCTACGCTTCCGCCTCCACCGATTCAAAACTTATGATGACCCTTAAAAAGGGCCAGTCTTTCACTGTTCTGGCTACCGGCAACGGCTGGGCAAAGCTGCAAAACGGCTCCCACATCGGCTACGCGCGCCTGATCGGCCTTTCTTTAAGTAGCGAAGCCGAACCCGCCGCCACGCCCAAGCCCGAAAAGGTGATCGGATACGCAACCGTCACCATCCATTCCAAGCACACCTACGCAAGCGCTTCGACCGGCTCCGCGAGAACGGGCTATATCTACAGAAACGAAACCTTCCCCGTTTTGGATGCCAACGATAACTGGGTAAAAATTGAAAAGGACGATCGAATCGTCTATGCAACCAAGGACGGCCTTGACATAAGCAGCGAGTCCGCCCCCACCGCCACTCCCAAGCCTACCGCCACGCCCAAGCCCGAAAAGGTGATCGGATATGCAACCGTCACCATCCATTCCAAGCACACCTATGCAAGCGCTTCGACCGGCTCTGCGAGAACAGGCTA
>JAFWZN010000018.1 GCA_017522345.1 Clostridia bacterium
GGCATGTACTTAAAAATCGCGCGTTTTCACAAAGCGCAGCGACTGAAAACGCTTCCCCTTTCCGATCCCCGCCCGGAAATTCCGAAGAATTTCAGGGGATCGGCCCCTCTCATCAAAAAAGGCACTTTTTTGATGACTTGAGGCGGCAGAGAATTTCTGCCGCCCGTTTTCATGGAAATCAGTAAACTTCGTGAATATTCACATCGGAATACTTCTTCATGCCGGTTCCGGCAGGAATGAGCTTACCGAGAATGACGTTCTCTTTAAGGCCGATTAAGGGATCGTTCTTGCCCTTGATGGCAGCCTCGGTGAGCACGCGGGTGGTCTCCTGGAAGGATGCGGCGGACAGGAAGGACTCGGTTGCCAGCGCAGCCTTGGTGATGCCAAGCAGGATGCGCTTTGCGGTTGCGGGTCTTCCGCCCTCTTCCATGGTGCGGCGGTTTTCAGCTTCAAATCTGAAGATGTCAACCAGCGCGCCGGGCAGGAGGTTGGTGTCGTTGGCGTCCTCAACCTTTACCTTTCTGAGCATCTGACGGACGATGACTTCAATGTGCTTATCCGCAATTTCTACGCCCTGTCGGCGGTATACGCTCTGAACCTCGCGAACCTGATAATCCTGAACGGCCTTAACGCCAAGGATTCTGAGAAGGTCATGCGGGTTGATGGAGCCTTCAATCAGCTCGTCGCCTGCATTGACATGATCGCCTTCCTGAACCTTCAGCTTGCTGCCGTAATTGATCGGGTACTTCTTGGTTTCGCCCTCGCCGTCATCGGAAGTGATGATGATTTCGCGTCTTTTCTTGCTGTCCTGAGACATACGGACGATACCGCTGATTTCGGCCAGCGTCGCTTCGCGCTTGGGCTTTCTGGCTTCGAAGAGCTCTTCGACGCGGGGAAGACCCTGCGTGATGTCTTCGCCGGTAGCAACACCGCCGGTGTGGAACGTACGCATGGTGAGCTGAGTACCGGGCTCGCCGATGGACTGAGCTGCGATGATGCCGACGGCCTCGCCGACGTCTACCATCTTGCCGTTGGACATGTTCGCGCCGTAGCAGCGAGCGCAGATGCCGTTTTCGCTCTGACAGGTGAGTACCGAACGGATCATAACTTCCTTGATGCCGGCCTTGACGATCTTCTTGGCAAAGTCATGCGTAATCAGCTCGTTCTGGGCAATAATGAGTTCGCCCGTCTCGGGATGATAGATGTTCTCGGCGGCAACGCGGCCACGGACGCGGTCTTCAAGCTGCTCGATGACTTCGCCGTCGGCGTAAATGTCGTGAACCTTGAGACCGCGAATGTTCTCGCCGCGTCTTTCGAAGCAGTCGATTTCGCGGATGATGTTTTCCTGGGATACGTCAACGAGACGGCGAGTCATATAACCCGAGTCAGCGGTTCTCAGCGCCGTATCAGCCAGAGATTTACGGGAACCGTGGGAAGAGAGGAAGAACTCAAGAACGGTTAAGCCTTCGCGGAAGTTTGCCTTGATGGGCAGCTCGATGATCTTTCCGGACGGAGAAGCCATGAGTCCGCGCATACCGGCGAGCTGACGGATCTGGTTGGTGGATCCTCGGGCGCCGGAGGCAGCCATCATGTTGATGGGGTTGAACTTGGTCATGTTCTTCATAACTTCGGCGGTTACGTTGTTGGTCGCGGTTTCCCACAGGTTGATAACGGTGGAATAGCGTTCGTTTTCGCTCAGGCGGCCTCTGCGGAACTGATGCTCGATGTCATGAATCTTCTTCTCGGTTTCGGAAATGATGGTATATTTCTGCTCAGGCACCTTGATATCGGCAACCGATACGGTGACAGCGCCGATTGTGGAGTATTTAAAGCCCATGGCCTTGATTCTGTCAAGCATAAGGGCGGTATCGGACACGCCGTGCACACGGTAGCAATCGTCAACGATCTTGCCCAGCTGCTTTTTGCCGACGAGCTCGTCAATCTCAAGCAGGAACATATCGTCTACCGTATTTCTCGGCTGACGGCCGAGATCCTGCGGGATCGCCTGATTGAAAATCACGCGACCGATGGTGGTCTTCACGATGCGTGAATGCTCCACGCCGTCGATGACCTTGGTCATGCGGATGTTGCAGACCGCCTGCAGAGCAAGCTCGCCCGTAGCATAAGCCATCAGCGCTTCGTCAACATCGGTAAAGTACTTGCCCTCGCCCTTCGCGCCTTCGCGTTCAATGGTCAGGTAGTAGCAGCCCATAACCATGTCCTGCGTGGGAGATACGACAGGCTTTCCGTCCTGGGGCTTTAAGATATTGTTGGCAGCCAGCATGAGGAAGCAGGCTTCTGCCTGAGCCTCCATGCTGAGGGGTACGTGAATAGCCATCTGGTCGCCGTCGAAGTCGGCGTTGAAGGCGGTACAGCACAGGGGGTGAAGCTTTAAAGCCTTGCCCTCAACGAGGACGGGCTCAAACGCCTGAATACCAAGTCTGTGCAGCGTAGGCGCACGGTTCAGCATGACCGGGTGATCCTTGATAACGCCTTCAAGCACATCCCATACTTCGGGACGGAGACGCTCAACGGAACGCTTCGCGGTCTTTACATTGGCGGCGAGGCCCTGATTTACAAGGCGCTCAATGACGAAGGGCTTGAACAGCTCAAGCGCCATTTCCTTGGGAAGACCGCACTGGTAAAGCTGGAGGTTCGGACCTACGACGATAACGCTTCGGCCGGAATAGTCAACGCGCTTACCGAGCAGGTTCTGACGGAAGCGGCCCTGCTTACCGCGAAGGAGGTCGGACAGGGATTTAAGCTGTCTTCCGCCTGCACCGGTAACGGCGCGTCCGCGTCTGCCGTTGTCAATCAGCGCGTCAACGGCTTCCTGAAGCATGCGCTTTTCGTTTCTTACGATAATGTCCGGAGCGCCCATTTCGAGCATTCTCTTAAGACGGTTATTTCTGTTGATAACGCGGCGATACAGGTCGTTTAAGTCAGCGGTGGCGAATCTTCCGCCGTCCAGCTGAACCATGGGGCGAAGCTCCGGGGGAATGACGGGAACAACGTCCAGAATCATCCACTCGGGCTTGTTGCCGCTTAAGCGGAACGCCTCGACAACCTCAAGACGCTTTACCAGCTGCTGTCTTTTCTGACCCTCGGTCTCGCGGCCGGTTTCCTTCTTGGAAAGCGTGGCGAACTCCTCGCGAAGCTCCTCGGCAAGCTTATCAAGGTCGATTTCGCGAAGCATTTCACGAACGGCCTCGGCGCCGATGCCTACGCGGAACGCCATTTCGCCGGTTTCACGATCCTTCGGATACTCCTGCAGCTTTCTCTGATACTCGCTTTCGGTGAGCAGCTGATGCTTCTCAAGCGTAGTTTCGCCGGGATCAAGAACGATATAAGCCGCAAAGTACAGAACCTGCTCAAGCGCGCGGGGGCTGATCTTTAAAAGCGTTCCCATGCGGCTGGGGATGCCCTTGAAATACCAGATATGGCTTACGGGGGCGGCCAGCTCGATGTGACCCATGCGCTCGCGGCGAACCTTGGCCTTGGTGACCTCGACGCCGCACTTGTCGCAGACGATACCCTTATAACGGGTGCGCTTATATTTTCCGCAGTTGCACTCCCAGTCCTTGGTGGGACCAAAGATGCGCTCGCAGAACAGGCCGTCGCGCTCAGGCTTGAGCGTGCGGTAATTGATCGTTTCAGCCTTTTCTACCTCGCCGTGAGACCACTCGCGGATCTTTTCGGGCGACGCTAAGCGAATTTGAATGGAATCCAGATTCGTCAATTCAAACAAGAGATTTCCTCTCCCTTCTAAAGCGCGCGCATTATACGCGCAATCGGCATACCGTTTCCTGCTTTCACGGTAAAGGCATTATTCATCGCCCAGATCATCCAGATCGCCAAGATCGAATGCATCAAAGTCGAATTCGTCGGCGCCTGCTTCTTCCTCTGCCTCATTGAAGTTGGCGACGGAGGAAGTGAGCTCTTCCTTAAATTCGCTTTCGGGCGCAAGGTCTTCGTCCTCGAGCTCGCGGATGATGATTTCCTGCTTGTCTTCGGTGAGAACCTTAATGTCAAGGCACAGGGACTGAAGTTCTTTAATCAGCACCTTGAAGGACTCGGGCACGCCGGGCTCCGGAATGTTCTCGCCCTTTACGATGGCTTCGTAGGTTTTTACGCGGCCGACGATATCGTCCGACTTAACGGTGAGGATCTCCTGGAGAACGTGGCTCGCACCGTAGGCTTCCAGGGCCCAAACTTCCATTTCGCCGAAGCGCTGTCCGCCGAACTGGGCCTTACCGCCGAGGGGCTGCTGGGTAACCAGCGAGTAGGGACCGGTGGAGCGGGCGTGGATCTTATCGTCAACAAGGTGGTGGAGTTTCAGCATGTACATGTAGCCGACGGTTACGGGGTTGTCGAAGCGGTCGCCGGTGCGTCCGTCGTATACCCAGAGCTTGCCGTCTCTGTTGATGCCGATTTTGTTAAACTGGATGGTGGGCTTGCCCTTTTCGTCGTACAGCGGGCCGTCCTCGACGTTGGCTGCCTTCTCAAGGGTATCCATGATGTCAAACTCGTTCGCGCCGTCGAATACCGGGGTGGCAACGTGCCAGCCGAGCGCACGGGCGGCGAGACCCAAGTGTACCTCGAGCACCTGACCGATGTTCATTCGGGAAGGTACGCCCAGGGGGTTCAAAACGATGTCAAGCGGCGTTCCGTCCGCAAGGAACGGCATGTCCTCTTCGGGGAGAATGCGGGATACAACGCCTTTGTTTCCGTGACGGCCGGCCATCTTATCGCCGACGGAGATCTTTCTTCTCTGAGCGATGTAAACGCGAACCATCTGGTTTACGCCGGGAGACAGCTCGTCTCTGTTTTCGCGGGTGAAAATTTTAACGTCTACAACGATACCGAATTCGCCGTGCGGAACTCTGAGCGAGGTATCGCGGACTTCTCTGGCCTTGTCGCCGAAGATCGCTCTTAAGAGGCGCTCTTCCGCGGTGAGCTCGGTTTCGCCCTTGGGCGTTACCTTGCCGACCAGAATATCGTTGGCGCGGACTTCGGCGCCGATGCGGATGATGCCGCGCTCGTCGAGATCTCTGAGGGCATCTTCGCCAACGCCGGGGATGTCGCGGGTGATTTCTTCGGAACCAAGCTTAGTGTCGCGGGCTTCGGACTCGTACTCCTCGATGTGGATGGAGGTGTACATATCGTCCTTTACAAGGCGCTCGCTGATTAAGATAGCGTCTTCGTAGTTGTAGCCTTCCCAGGTCATGAAGCCGATAAGCACGTTCTTACCAAGGGCGATTTCGCCTTCATCGGTAGAGGGACCGTCGGCCAGCACCTGGCGATATTTGATCTCCTCGCCTTCCGATACAACGGGGTGCATGTTGATGCAGGTGCCCTGGTTGGAACGGGCAAACTTAGAGAGGTGATAGTAGTGCTTCTCGCCCTTTTCGTCGCGGATGACGATCTCGTCGGCGGTTACGCGCTCGACGATACCGGCCTGCTTGGAAAGCATGACAACGCCGGAGTCGCAGGCGGCCTTATACTCGATGCCGGTGCCGACGATGGGCGCTTCGGGCTTTAAGAGCGGAACGGCCTGACGCTGCATGTTGGAGCCCATCAGAGCGCGGTTGGCGTCGTCGTTCTCAAGGAAGGGAATCATGCCGGTGGCAATGGAGATCAGCTGACGGGGGCTGACGTCGATGAAGTCAACCTGGCTTCTCTCAACTTCGATGATTTCTTCCCTCTTGCGAACGGTGATGTGCTCGTTCACAAGGCGGCGATTCTCATCAACAGGCTCGTTGGCCTGCGCGATGACGTACTGGTCTTCTTCGTCGGCAGTCATGTAGATGATGTCGTCGGTAACGCAGCCGGTCTCACGGTCTACTCTGCGGTAGGGCGCCTCGATGAAGCCATATTCATTGATGCGGGCGTAGGTGGCCAGAGAACCGATCAGACCGATGTTGGGTCCTTCAGGCGTCTCAATGGGACAGATACGACCGTAGTGAGAATAGTGTACGTCTCGAACGGCGAAGGACGCGCGCTCGCGGTTCAGACCGCCCGGACCCAGCGCGGAAAGACGGCGCTTGTGGGTGAGCTCGGCAAGGGGGTTCGGCTGATCCATGAACTGGGACAGCTGGGAAGAACCGAAGAACTCCTTGATCGCGGCGGAAACGGGGCGGATGTTGATGAGATCCTGCGGGCGAACCTTTTCGGCTTCCTGAATCGCCATGCGCTCTTTGACGACGCGCTCTAAGCGGGACAGGCCGACGCGGATCTGATTCTGCAGAAGCTCGCCTACGGAGCGGAGACGACGGTTGCCCAGATGGTCGATGTCGTCGATGTCGCCGATGCCGTAGAAAAGGGAGAACTGATAGCTGACGGAGGAAATGATGTCGTCTACCAGAATGTGCTTGGGGATCAAATGATTGCTCTCCGCCTTCAGGGTCTCGTTGAGGGGCAGGCCGTCGGCCTTGACCTTTTCAAGAACCTCTACGAGGGTGGGAACGTGTACGCGCTCACGGGGAGCAACGACCTCATCGTCATACTGAGCAAAGAGCGCCGGATCGTAGTCCTTCAAAAATTCGCCAAGGCGTACGAAATTATTGCCGACAATCTTGACCTCATGGCCGTCTACCATCAGAAGCACGCGGTTTACGCCGGCGTTCTGGATTTTCTCGGCCATCTCACGGGAGATGATCTGGCCTGCTTCGACCATAATTTCGCCCGTATAGGGATGGGTGATGGTCTCGGCGGCTTCGCGATTACGGATGCGCTGGGCAATGGCAAGCTTCTTATTGAACTTATAGCGGCCAACGTGCGCAAGATCGTATCTCTTGGGATCAAAGAAGGTGGAATTGATTAAATTCGTGGCGGACTCGACAGACGGCGGCTCGCCCGGACGGAGCTTGTTGTAAATCTCAATTAAGGCCTGCTCGCGGCGGGACTTGAAGCGATCGCTCTTGTCCTCGGACGCGTCGCGCGCGATGGTCGCGCTTACGCGCTCGTCGTCGCCCAGAAGGTCGATAATCTGCGCGTCGGTCTCAACGCCCATGGCGCGGAGAAGCACCGTGATGGGAAGCTTGCGCGCGCGGTCGAGACGGGCGTACAGAACGTTGTTGGCGTCGGTCTCATACTCAATCCATGCGCCGCGATTGGGAATCATCTGCGCGGAATAGAGGAAGGTACCGGTCTTGTCGATGGTCTTGGAGAAGTAAACGCCGGGAGAGCGAACGAGCTGAGATACGATAACGCGCTCCGCGCCGTTGATAATGAAAGTACCGTAGTCGGTCATGATCGGGAAATCGCCCATGAACACTTCGGATTCCTTGATTTCGCCGGTCTGACGGTTGGTCAGGCGCACGGTCACCTTTAAAGGCGCCGCGTACGTGGAATCGCGTTCCTTGCATTTCTCGACAGTATTCTTCGGCATCTCGTCAAGCGTGTAGTCGACAAACTCGAGGGACAGGTCGCCCGTAAAGTCCGAAATGGGCGATACGTCAGCCAGTACCTCTTTCAGGTCAACTTTCAGAAAATGCTGATACGAGTTCTTCTGAACCTCAATCAGATCCGGAACGCCAAGCGCCTCTTCAATGCGGGCAAAGCTCATTCTTGTACGCTTACCCTGTTTCACCGGATGGACCATATTCGCCCTCACTCCTTACTTTTCTTGGAAAACCGATTCGAAATCCGAATCGGAAAAACCCTGCGTGGAAGCGTTAATTTTTCGATAATTTAAGGCAAATTCATTTCGCACCGAAACAACTTTTTGATGCCTGCGCCCTCATTTTTACGGTTTTGCCGCAGAAAGGCGCTTATCGCTCCATATTAACGCAGTATATAATGATATCACGCATCCTTTATTCTGTCAACCATCATTTTTCACCCTTCGGGGTAAAAATAGGCCAATATTTGAAAATTTAACACATTTTCCCTGTATTTTGCAGCGTCAAATCCCCGCTCCTGGGAGTGAGGCTCGGATTGCGTTAAACTTTGTTTTTGCAATTTATCCTGCATTTTAAGCATATTCCATTAAGATAGTATTGAAATTCCCCGCCTGTTCGGCTATAATAGATTTATCCGATTTAGGAGGGATGCTTATGAAGATCGCTTTTGGCTGCGATCATAGAGGATTTATACTCAAAGACGCCGTAATCAATCATATAAAGGGCTTGGGACACGAAGTTGTCGATTTCGGATGCTTTAGTTCCGAAAGCGTCAATTACCCTGTTTACGGCGAAAAAGTCGGTCGTGCTGTATCCAAGGGCGAATGTGATTTCGGCGTGCTCATCTGCGGAACGGGTTTTGGAATTTCTCTGGCCGCAAACAGGGTCAATGGCATTCGCGCCGTAAATTGTTCAGACACCTACACCGCGCGCCTGACCCGAATGCACAATAATGCTAACGTCATATCTATCGGCTCCATGGTCGTCGGAGAAGGATTGGCGCTTCAGCTTGTGGAAACCTTCTTAAGCACATCCTTTGAGGGTGGACGCCACTTAAAGCGCCTTGAGATGGTGGATGCAATCGAGCCCTGACGCTTTATTACGGAGGCTAAACAAATGCGAATTACCGGAAAAGAAGGCTTCATCCCCTATCTCGGCAAAACGATTCGTTTTCTGAATCAGCGCAGTGAAGACTGGACGCACCCCTATGAATATCCCGCCGATCCCGGAAGCAACATGCATAACGCCGGATGCGGCATTTTCTCTGTGTGCTTTGCCGCAGAAAAAATGAGCGGCAAGCGAATTGACGCCGAGGAGCTTGCCGACTTTTCCTGCCAGGAAGGCGGACGCGGCGACGACGGCACCGACCGCCCCGCGCTTCTTACCGCGCTTGAAAAGCACGGACGCAATAAAGAATATGGCTACACCTATGACGGACTCGGCCTTCAGAACGATCACGACAAACTGTGGGAGGTTCTCACTAGCGGCGGCTGCGCGCTTTCAAATCTTCGTCCCGGTCACATCGTGTGCCTGATCGGAGCCCGCGAAATGAACGGCGAAAAGCAGGTGCTGGTCGTTGACAGCTATTCCGAAAGCGCGGACAGCCGCGTTAGGGACAGTGTACGCGAAGTCATTGAGCAAAGCCAGGTGGTTTCGCTCATTCGAAACGAAAACGGTCTTGTCACAGGCTATCAGATTTCCCACGGTATGTTCTGGGTTCCGCTGACGCTGCCCAGAAATTTCAACCTCCTCTACCCCATTCAATCCAAATAAAAATACACACGGCGCTCCGTTCATGCGGTGCGCCGTTTTTTACAGATATAAGGAGGTACGAAGCTATGTTTCATGCCGCAGTCGTAAAGGCAATCCGCGGAAATGCGATTATGCGCCGGGACGATTTTCATCCTTTCCCCACCATTGACGAGCGCAATGTATGGTCTAACCTTTCAGGTGACGTAAAATCCTATTACGCCGATTACGCTAAGTCGGCGCGCGAGCGCACATTCCCCATTCTTCCCGCGCGTACCTATATGCGGTTTCTTAAAGACGGCAACCGCTCGGAATTCGAACAAATATATTTTGATCGCCGCCGCACGCTTTTTGCGCTCGTAATTGACGAATGCATACAGAATACCGGAGAAAATATCACAGCCATCATCGATCTCATCTGGGCCATCTGCGAAGAATCCTCATGGGTCATCCACGCCCACAACTGTATCCGCAACAACGGTTTCAGGGAATCAATTCTTCCCGAAGTTGACAAAGACACCTATATCGATCTTTTCTCCGCTGAAACCGGCTCTCTTTTAAGCTGGATACTGTATCTGATCAAGCCGCGTCTGGACGAAGAATCCGAGATCATAGCACGGCGGATGCTGCTTGAAATCGACCGGCGCATTTTCACCCCTTATCTTGCCTATTGGGATTTCTGGTGGATGGGGTTTGACACTGATCGCATTGTCAACAACTGGAATCCTTGGATCAATGAAAACGTGCTTGCCTGCGCACTGACCATGGAAATGAACGAGGAACGGCGCAGCGCGATCATCGAAAAGATTGGCAGAAGCGTTGACACTTTCCTGAAAATATACGCGCCGGACGGCGGCTGCGACGAAGGTCCTTCTTACTTCAACGTTGCCGGAGGATCGTATCTGGACTGTCTCGACCTTATGTATCGCGCAACGGACGGCAAAATGAACCTTTACGGCCTTGAATTCACGAAAAACATGGCCCGGTACATCATGAACGCGCACATCGGTCACAAGTATTACATCAATTTCGCTGACGCGCCGGGCAGTCTCACACCGGACGGCATGCTGCTGCTTCGCGCTGCAAAACGGATAAACGATCCTTTGCTTCACGACTTTGCCGTGTCCCTTTTGAAAAAAGGGGATTCGGCGTGCTATTACGGCGCAGATTACAATGTTATTCACAGAAGAATCGCCAACATTCTGGAATACAATGAATCCGAGCTCACCGAAGCCGTCCGCCCGCTTCCGCTTTCCCATGCGTTTTACGGCATTCAAGTCTGCTCTGCGCGTGAAGAAGCCTCTGTGCGCGGATTGTACTTTGCCGCAAAGGGAGGAAACAACGAAGAAAGCCACAACCACAACGACGTCGGAAACTTCATTGTCTACGTAAACGGTTACCCCGCGCTTCTGGATATCGGCGTTGAAACTTATTCAAGAAAAACCTTTTCCGCCGAACGCTACGACATCTGGACCATGCAAAGCGGCTACCACAACACCGCCATCATCAACGGATGCGACCAGGCGCCCGGAAAAACGCGCGCCGCAAAGGATTTTTCCTTCATGGACGATGGCGTAAAGGCCGAATACCGCGCCGATATCGCTTCCGCCTATGATGAAAACGCCAATGTCCTCCAATACGAACGCACGATCCTGCTGGACAGAAAAGCCGGAGCCATCACCCTTAAAGATCAATATGCGCTTTCGTCTGTTCTGGACGGTATCGCCCTTCCCCTTATCTCCATTGCAAAGCCCATAACCGAAAGCGGAAAACTCGTCATTCCCACAAAAGATTCCGCGCTCGAAATACTCTTCGATAAAAACGTTTTTACCCCCATCGTCGAGGAACACGAAATGTCCGACAGTAAGCTTCAGAATTCCTGGAAAACGGATAAAGTCTATCGAACAATACTTAAGCAAACATATCCTGACAAAGAAGGTTCGTTTGAAATCACAATGCACGAAGTATCCAGGCCATAGCCGTTTCAGAAAACGCCCACTTATTGGGCAAAGCGGAGCTTTCTTTCAAATTACGCTGATTATGATGCAGAAAAGGGGCTGTTGCAGAAGCAAAAAATCTGCAGCAGCCCCTTTTCGCGTGCCATAAACAGGCAGAAAACTTACCAATCATCATTTAAGCAGGAGAGAAATCTGTCTACAGGCAGAAAAAAGCAAACATGAAACAAAGCCA
>JAFWZN010000121.1 GCA_017522345.1 Clostridia bacterium
CGGAAAGGGGAAGCGTTTTCAGTCGCTGCGCTTTGTGAAAACGCGCGATTTTGCCGTACATGCCGCCAAAATCGATTGAAAATGGAGAGGGAGTGCGCTCCCTCTCCATGCCTCACCCAGAGGTTTGTTGATGGTCTGAACGGCCTATGTTTTATTCACAGGCCGTTTTTTCGTGGTTTCAATCAGTTTACGAACATGGATTCGCGCTTTTTGTAGTAGAAGTAGTTGACGCCGCAGGCTGCAATATTGGAAGCGAGAGCGGAGAATTCCACGCCCATCAGGAGAAGATCGGCGACGACGACGATCAGCTGGGCGGCAAGCAGATGCTTGTAGGCGTTCTTTTTGAAGTTTGCCAGCTGGAAGCGCGTATAGACGCCGTAGAAAGCCGCCACAATCAGCGTCAGGCCGTAGATGTGAGCGCCTTCAGCCATACATGCAATGCCCATGATGAAGTTCAGAACCGCGCCTGCCCAGAGGGAGAAGTAAACGAGGAAGTTGTGCCATTTAAGGCCGTAGGCGGTGGTGGTGGTTTCGGTAGCGCTGACGTTGTTGTAAGTGGTATCCATGTGTATTTCCTCCGTTCAATGTTTGTTTGTTTTTGATGGCTTAATTATACACACGTGAAACGGAGGATTTTGAAAGTCGTTTCCGGAGGGGGGATCCTTAGTATCTGCCCGGAAATTCCTGTTTTGCAAGATTTGTGAACTTGGTCACCATGGCAAACTTCTGATCGGTGTATCCGTCGCGGTCATGCTCGTACTTTTTCCAAAGGGACAATTTTAATTTTTCGTACTCCTTCGCCTTATCCGGGTGGGCATTCAGAAAATCGCGGAAATACAGTTCCGCATTGTCGCCTTTTTTTCGGACATGCAGATGAAACACGCGCTCGGCAAAGCCGTTTTCGGTATAGCCCTTGTTGAACGACAGGCGGTTTTGATTTTCGCTCATCAGGATATAGCCCGCGCTTTTGATTTCATCTTTAAGAAGATTATCGTCGTTCGTCTCTAAAAGAATATCTATAATCGGCTTTGCCCAGATGCCGCTGATTGCCGTTGACCCAATGTGATGAATGGAAAGGATCGCTTTTTCAGGAAGAAATTTTAGAAGATGCTCCTTTTCCTCCCGATACCACGTTTCCCATGCCGGATTCGGCTCGGTCAGAAAAATAGGAAACAGCTGCCAGAGCTCATCAAGCGTCATTTCAGACAATTTTTTGCCCATTTTTTCCTTACAGGCTGAGGCCGTCCGAAAACGCCTTGCCTACGACTTCGCCGAGCTCCACATAGGTGTGGTTTACGCCGTCGAAGGTGATGGGGCGAAGTTTCTTGGGGTCGATTTTTCCGTTTGTAAGAACAGATTCATCCGCGCATACGTTTACGACTTCGCCGATCATGATGCAGGTTTCGCTGTTATAGCTTTTAAGTTTGCATTCAACCGCCATGGGAAGCTCGCGGATGACGGGCGCGTCCACAAATTCGCTCTTTTCTGCGGTAAAGCCCGCTTTTTCGAACTTATCAGGCACTTTGTTTCCGCTAACCACGCCCACGTAGTCGCATTCCTTCACATAGTCTGCCGTCGCCATGGAGACGGTGAAGGCTTTTCTTTCGAGGACATTTTTCGTGGTTTTGTGGCCGGCGGAAATGCACATGGAAATCTCGTTTTCCTCGCTGATGCCGCCCCACGCCGCGTTCATGGCGTTGGCTGTGCCGTCTTCGTTATAGGTTGCAATGATAAATACCGGCTGGGGATAGAGGATGGGTTTTGCTCCGAAGTTCTTGCGCATGGGGTGCGCCTCCTTTTTTATTATTTCGAAATACGGAAAATGCGGGACGATACGCAAATCTCCCCTGCAAGCAGTACGGCGTTTTTATATCTCAAAAATCGTTCTTCCGCCCACCATCACAAACGACACGTCGATATTGTCATTAAACAGGATAATATCCGCGCGTTTTTCGGGAGCGAGAACGCCGCGGTCGTTCAGTTTCATAATTTTCGCCGGGGTTTTCGCGCCCATTTTTACAGCCTCGTGCAGGGGAACGTTTGCCATAGAAACCATGTTTCTTACCAGCCGGTCGAATGTCGCGACCGAGCCTGCAAAAGCCGTTCTGTCGGGGAGCTTGGCCACGCCGTCCTCTATGATGCAGCTTAGGCCGTTTGTGTGATGTCCCAGCATCGTGGGGCCGTCGGGCATGCCTGCGCCGCGCATGGAGTCGGTGACGAGGGCGATTTTATCAGAACCCTTGAATTTATAGACGAATTTCAGAAGCTCTGCGGGAAGATGCTTTCCGTCGGCGATGATTTCAACCGTCATATCGTCAATGAGATAGGCCGCTTCTACCACGCCGATATAGCGGTAGGCGTTTTTTCTGTGCACGGTACTCATGCCGGAATATAGATGGGTGACATGGGTGAATCCCGCTTCGTAAGCCTTTTCGATATCGTCCCATTCCGCGTCGCTGTGGCCGATGGCAGGAAGGATGCCCCTTTTTTTGAGCGTCTTGCCCATTTCTATCGCGCCCGGAAGCTCCGGAGCGATCGACCAACGGAGGATGCTTCTGCATTCATCCAGAATTTTTTCGTATTCCTCGGGCGAAGGATTTCTGAGATATCTCGGATCCTGCGCGCCTCTTTGTCCATAGGCGAAATACGGCCCCTCCAGATGAATGCCGGGCATGTCTGCGCCGCGCGTGTTTTTTGGCACTGCCTCCTCATAAATTTTCTGAATTTGAATGGTCGCTTCGTTTTCAGAGGAAGTTGCGGTGGGGATAAGCGTGGTCACGCCGTGCATGGCGTGTTTTTCCGCAGCGGTCAGAAACGCTTGGGCCGTTCCGTCCAGAAAATCGCAGCCGCCCGCGCCATGGGAATGAATCTCGACAAAGCCCGGGGACACGTATAAGCCGTTTGCGTCGATTTTCTTATCGAAAGCAATATCATCCGCCGTTACGGCGAGAATTTTTTCATTTTCAACATATACGTTCAGATTTTCAAAAATACCGTCTTCAAGGATCACTTTCCCGCCCGTGATTTTCGTAATCATGGTATTTCTCCTTAAAAATTTGCTTTTTTATCATTATATTCCCAAATGCAGAAAACTTCAACGATCAAATTTTGAGAAAGGGTTTGACAAAAGACTTTAACTGCATTACTATTGTTTTCAGAAGATAAATTCTTACTTGTGAGGTGTAAACCATGCGAATTGTAATTTCAAAAACCGCCGAGGACCTGGGAAAACGCGCCGCCGACACAGCCGAGATCATCATTAAGGAAGCCATCGAAAAAAACGGCGAGGCCAGAATCATTCTTTCCACCGGCGCATCGCAGTTTGAAACGCTGAAATACCTGACGCAAAAGGATATCGACTGGTCCAAGGTCACCATGTTCCATCTGGACGAATATGTGAACCTGCCCGAAACGCACCCGGCAAGCTTCAGAAAATATCTGAAGGAGCGCTTCGTCGCAAAGACCAATGTGGGCAAGGCGCACTTTGTAGACGGCACGAAGGAAAACATCGCCCGTCTCACCGAAGAAATCCGTGTTTCTCCCGTGGATCTTGGCATTGTAGGAATCGGCATAAACGGCCACATCGCCTTTAACGACCCGCCGGCGGATTTTGATACCAAGGACGCTTACATCATCGTAGACTTAGACGAAACCTGCCGCAATCAGCAGGTGGGCGAGGGCTGGTTTAAAACCTTTGACGATGTGCCCAAACAGGCCGTCAGCATGACCGTTTATCAGATCATGCAGTGCAAAAATATCGTAACCGCCGTTCCGCACGCGGAAAAGGCATGGGCGATTGAGAACACCTTAAAAGGCGAGCTCTCCAATCTCGTTCCTGCAACAATGCTCAAGATGCACGACAATTGGCAATTGTTCACGGACGCAAATTCCCATAAGGACGTAAAGGAGATCAAGGCGATTCATACAGAGGCAGTGGTTGAGGATTACAGGTAAAAACCCTTTAGAGAAAAAAACACGCCGCCCCCGCCGGGCAGCGTGTTTTTTACTTGATTTCCTGTTCGATGTTGTCAAACAATTCGCAATCAAAGAATTCTCTTATGGTGATCTCCAGTCCGTCGCAGATTTTCTTTAAGGAAACAACACCCGGATTTTTGCTTTTCTCATTGAGCATGCTGTATATGGTCGAAGGCGATACGCCTGAAAGATTTGCCAAAGCATTGACCGCTATGCTTCTTTTATCGCATAAATCGAGAATACGCTTTGCTACGGCTTCCTTCGTGGTCATAACGCATTCCTCCTTTGCGATATATCGTAATCAAAATTTTATCGTAATTTACGATATATCATGTGGGATATATCGTAAATTTAAAACATTTCGAGTATAATTACGATATATCCCATAAAGGAGGTGTGCGTATGTCTGCCTGCACATTTTTCGGACACCGGGATTGTCCCGCATCCATAAAGGGCATACTTCGCGCAGCGGTGATTCGCCTAATAGAAAACCAAAATGCAGACATATTCTATATAGGAAACCAAGGCGCATTTGATGCACACGCTCTTTCCGTATTAAAGGAGCTCTCTTTTGTCTATCCCCACATTCAATATGCTTTCGTTCTGAATCGTATGCCAGATACGCCGCTTTTGGATAATTCCATTCTTCCCGAAGGGATTGAACTGATTCATCCACGCTTTACGATTTCGTGGAGAAATAGATGGATGATTGATCATTCTGATTTTGTAATCTCCTACATTGAGAGATCATGGGGCGGCGCATATCAGTTTACTGAGCTCGCAAAAAGGAAGCATAAGAAAGTCATCTACATAAGCTGATTCGCCGTCTGCTTTATGGAAAAACAACAAACACGCCGCCCCCGCCGGGCAGCGTGTTTGTTTGTTTAGATAATCTCGACAAATACGGGTTTTTCGTTCTTCATGGTTGCAGCTTTTACAACCGAGCGAACGGACTTGGCGATGCGGCCCTGTTTGCCGATCACTTTTCCCATATCTTCCGGATCGACGCGCAGCTCGATAACGATGGACTCGGGGCCCTCAACTTCGCGCACGTCAACCGCGTCGGGCTTATCCACCAGAGTCTTGGCGATAAACCTGACCAATTCGACCATATTCAACTGTTTCCTCCCGTCTGCTGATCCTTATTTGGGATTACAGCAGGCCGCTCTTCTTGAGAAGGCCGCGTACGGTGTCGGTGGGCTGGGCGCCGGTGCCGATCCAATACTTCGCGCGCTCTTCGTCAAACTTGATTACGGCGGGCTCCGTTACGGGATTGTAGTAGCCGATTTCTTCGATAAAGCGGCCGTCACGGGGGGTGCGGCTGTCAGAAACTACTACGCGGTAGAAAGGCTCTTTCTTCATACCCATTCTCTTCAGGCGAATCTTAACCATGGGGTGTTCCTCCTTGTAATATACCATATATGGAAATCCGGTTTCTCCGGTGTTCCGCTGAATTTATCCGCGCATGCCCTTGAACGGGAAGCGCATTTTGCCCTTGGCGCCCATCATCTGCTTCATCATCTGGCGCGCCTGCTCGTACTGCTTGATTAAGAGGTTGACTTCCTGAACGGTGGTTCCGCTTCCGGCTGCGATGCGGCGGCGGCGGGACGCGTTTAGAATGTCGGGGTGACGGCGCTCGGCGCGGGTCATGGAAAGAATGATGGCTTCGTTCTTTTTCTGCTCTTTTGCAATCTTGCCCTCGTCGATTTCGACGTTTTGAAGCTTGCTGCCTACGCCCGGGATCATCTTGAGCATATCGGTGATGGAACCCATCTTTTTCAGCTGCTTAAGCTGCGTAAGATAATCTTCCAAGGTAAACTGCTGATTCCTAAGCCTTTTTTCAAGCTCTTCCGCGCTTTTTTCATCGAAGTTTTCCTGCGCCTTTTCGATTAAGGAAAGCACGTCGCCCATGCCGAGGATTCGGCCGGCCATGCGGTCTGGATGGAAGGGCTCGATATCGGTCAGCTTTTCGCCGACGCCCGCGAACTTGATGGGCTTTCCGGTAACGGCTTTGACTGAAATAGCCGCGCCGCCTCGGGTGTCGCCGTCAAGCTTGGTGAGGATTACGCCGTCAACGCCCAGCTCCTTATTGAAGGTATCGGCGACGGTGACTGCGTCCTGACCGGTCATGGAGTCGACAACGAGCAGGATTTCCTGCGGCTTTACCGTGGCTTTAACATCTCTAAGCTCCTGCATGAGCTTTTCATCGATGTGCAGGCGGCCTGCGGTATCGATGATAACAGGGTCTTTTCCGTAATATCTCGCGTACTCGATCGCTTCCTTGGCGATCTGAACGGGATTGCCTTGTCCCTTTTCAAAAACTTCAGCGCCGGCCTGCTCGCCCACGATCTGAAGCTGACGAATGGCGGCGGGGCGGTATACGTCGCAGGCGACAAGCAGCGGCTTTTTGCCCTGCTTTTGAAGCATGCGGCCGAGCTTTGCGCACATGGTGGTTTTACCCGCGCCCTGAAGGCCGCACATCATGTAAATGGTGGGAGCGGAGGGGGAGTGGGTGAGCTTTGCATTTGCGCCGCCCATGAGCTCGGTAAGCTCGTCGTTTACGATTTTAATTACCTGCTGGCCGGGCGTCAGGGATTCTAAAATCTCCTGTCCGACGGCGCGCTCGGTGACCTTTTTTACAAAATCCTTGGCAATGGCGTAGTTGACGTCGGCCTCTAAAAGCGCCATACGAACTTCGCGCATTGCGGTTTTTACGTCCGCTTCCGTAAGCTTTCCGCGGCCGGACAGCTTTTTAAATGCATTTTGCAGTTTTTCGGAAAGGCCCTCAAATGCCACGGTGCTCACCTCTCGCTTTGTCTGATTTCTTTTATAAGCTTAAGCGCTCTTTCGCTTGAATCGTCCGTTTTTTCATAAAGCGCTCTTTCGCACTCCGTAAGCGCCTTTTGAAGAAACTGGTATCTTTTTAAAAGTCCCAATTTGGCTTCATAGCCTTCAAGCTGTTTCTGGGCTTTGTTGATTACATCAAACACGCCCTGACGCGTGATGTTCATGCTGTCTGCAACTTCCTGAAGGGACAAATCCTCTTCAAGATACATGCGCATGATCTCGCGCCGATGATCGGTCAGAAGGCCGCCGTAAAAATCGAGAAGCCGATTAAGCTCTACCCGTTTTTCCATACTACCCCTACCCTTTCACACAGCCTGATCATTATAGCAAACGCATGCGCCCGTGTCAAGTTAAATTACTTTACAGATGCAGATTTTCCGAAATTTCCTTTACTTCCTCAATTTCAATCGATTCGTTCATGAAAAAGCTCTTCGCGCCGCTTTCGTAGCGGCTGTTTCCGATATCGGCTACCTGACGCATGGAGATATTTTTCGTTTTTCCGATGACGATATAGTCCAGTATGTAGGCATCCACCATTTTAAGCGCCTCCGTCAGCTCCTTTAAGGACACGATGTCCAAATCGAAGGGCTTTGGCATATCGAGCCCGCGGCGCGAAATCACGATAACCTCGTGGGCGTTATAGGACAAAACGCGCTCGATAATGTACATGCGGACGCGCTCGTTATACCACATCGCGCCCGTGAACACGCGACCCGAGTACGCAATCACGCCGCCGGAATTGACCAGCGCGATCCACGTCTGCGCGCGGCGGTCGTTTTCAAAGAGGGAGGACGCATATTTTATGGCGTCGCTTCTGTTTAAAATCGCGGGCATAACCTCGCGCGGAACGTTTCTGTAGGCGTTGACCGCGCGTCCGAAGGCGTTTAGGGATTTTGAAACAGAATGTCCGATGCCCATAACGGAGAAAAGGTCGTCATAGGATGCGTTCAAAACGCCCTGTATGCTTCCGAAGCGATTGATGAGCGCGTGCGCAAGCCCGTTTACATTCTGACGCGGAATAGAATAATACAAAATAAGCTCTATTACCTCGTGGGGCGGAAGATTCAAAAGCCCTTCCTCCCACGCTCGCTTCTTCAGCCGCTCCCTGTGTCCCTCGTGGGCGCCGGGCGCGGAAAAATTCTCGTAATCCATATTTACACTCACTTGCCGACGCAGAAGTCTTGAAATACGCGGTCGATCACTTCTTCGTTCATGCTTTCGCCGGTGATATCGCCCAGCGCATTAAGCGCCTCCGACAAATCGTTTGCGGCAAAATCAAGCGGCATTGCGCTTTTCACCCACTCAAGAGCGCGTTCTATGGCTGAAATCGCGCGCTCTGCGCACTCGATGTGCCTTGGGAGGGTCATGATATCCTCGTTTAAATCCGCCGCGCCGATTTTTTGAAGAATTCTGTCCGTCAGCGCCTCCATGCCTTCGCCGGTTTTTGCGCTCAGCGTCACCGCGTTTTCAAAGGTGATCACGCTTGTAAGATCGGACTTATTGAGAAGGACGATGTATCTTTCGTCCATTTTGGAAAGATTTTCCTTTTCTTCGCTCGTCATTTCCCGCGCGGCGTCCAGAACATACAAAACCACATCCGCGTTTTCAAGCGCGTCCTTCGCTCTTTGAACGCCGATTTTTTCAACTGCGTCACAGGTGTCTCTGAGCCCCGCCGTGTCGGACAGGGCGAGGCGCACGCCGTTTAATTCGACGCTTTCGGTCAGAACGTCCCTCGTTGTGCCCGGGATATCGGTGACAATTGCGCGGTCGCAGCTTAAAAGCGCGTTCATCACGCTGCTTTTTCCAACGTTCGGAAGCCCGGCAAGAACAACCGACGCGCCCTGACGCATGATGCGCGCATGCTTTCTGTCGGACACGCTTTTTAAAAACCTAACGACCTGCTCGCTTTTTTCAATCACCTTCTGAGCCGTCACTTCCTCGTCGATTTCCTCCGGAAAATCCGTCGCGGCGGAAATGAGCGCGACGAGGCTTATAAGCGCCTCTCTCGCCTTTCCGATACCGGCGGAAACGCCGCCCTTCAGCTGGCGCACGGAAGCTCTGCGGGCGGACTGGCTTTTTGCGCCCACAATGCCCATGACGGCCTCAGCCTCGGATAAATCAATTCTGCCGCTTAAAAACGCGCGGCGTGTGAATTCGCCCGGCTCCGCCATGCGCGCGCCAAGCGCCATAACGGTTTTTAAAACCGCCTGCGCGCTCATGTCTCCGCCGTGCATCTGGATTTCAAATACGTCTTCCGTCGTATAGGAATTCGGCGCATAAAAGCAAACGGCCATCGCTTCATCAAGCGTGTCGCCATTTAAATCGTATACGTTTCCATACATCATGCGCCCGTGGGCATAAGCGTTTTTTATGCGCTTGATAGGAGAAAAACACCTTTTCAGGATGGAAAAGGCGTTCTCTCCGCTTACGCGCACGATGGAAATACTGCCGCCGTTTCCAGTGGCAACGGCGCAGATGGTGTCGTTTGAATTAAGCATTGATTCTTACCGGAAGCACCAGATAGGTGAAGTCGTTTCCTTCCGCGGGAGATATGACGCAGGGAGAAACGGGAGAATTGAATTTGAGGTAAATTTCCTTTCCGCTGATCACGCGGTTGAACTCGAGCAGGTATTTTACGTTAAACGCGATTACGATGTCGTCGCCCGTATTCACAACGTCCAATTCTTCAAATACGTCGCCCATTTCGGAATTGGAGGTGACAAACAGCTTATCGCCCTCGATGGAGAACTTGATCAGATTGTTCTTTCCTTCAATCGCCATAAGCGCGGCGCGTTCTACGCAGCTTGAGAAATCGTCCGCAGAAACGCGGATCGTGGTTTTGAAGGTCTGAGGGATGATCGCCTTGTAGTTTACGTATTCGCCGTCCTTGAGGCGCGTATACAGCGTGGCTTTTTCAAGATCCACGCGCAGTTTATTCTGACCGAAGTTAAGCGTGACCATGCTCTCCTCGTCGTCCGTCATGAGCTTTGCGATTTCCTCCAGCGCCTTTAAGGGGATGATGGCCTTGGCCGCGTTTTCAATGTCGCTCACGCGCTCGGTGCGCATGGCGAGTCGGTAGCCGTCCAGACCTACCATGTCGATCTGACCGTTTTCCATATTGAAATAGCCGCCCAAAAGCACTTCTCTGGCGTCCTCGGTGGGAATAGCGAAGGAGATGCGCTGAATCATGTCCTTAATGAGGCTTTGAGGCAGTGTAACGCTGTTTTCATCGTTCATCTGTTCAACGCGCGGATAGCTGTCGGCGCACTGACCGGCAATGTTGGTGCGGGAACCGGCGCACTTGAGCGTCAGCATGAAGGCGTTGTTCATGGACGCGGAAATTTCGCCGGAAGGCATTTTTCTGATAACGTCGGAAAACAGCTTTCCGGGAAGAACCGCTTCGCCTTCAAGCTCAACCATTGCGGGAACGTGAGTAACGGAGGTAAAGGAACCGTCGGAGGCGGTGAGCTTCAAGCCGTCCTCCATCGCTTCCACGAGCACGCCCTCTAAAATCGGCTGGGTGGAACGGGACGAAATGGCTCTGGTCGTAATCTGAAGCGAAGATAAAAGGTCATGGGAATTACATCTGAATTTCATGTGCGGGCCCTCCCCAAAACAGTATTATATATTCTATAAGATAGTAGCAGTAGTAGTGATGTGGATAATGTGGATAAGTCGATTTTTGGCAGATAAACACTCGCTTTTTTGGTGTTGAAAATGACATGGATAAACCGGGATGGATGGGGATAACTTTTCTATCCTTCCGTCAAAGTTCGCTTGATATCGCTGACTTTCTGTAAGAAGGAGTCGTCCTTTTCGATCATTTCCGCCATTTTCTTGCAGGCGTGCATGATGGTTGCGTGGTCGCGTCCGAAATCCGTGCCGATTTTTGTGGTGGACGCGCCGGTCATCTCGCGGGTTAAGTGGATGGCGAGCTGTCTTGGGATGGCTACGTCGCGGCTTCTTCTGTCGGAGAGGATATCGGCGCGGGTGATGTGGAAGAAACGGGCGACTTCGTCGATGATGCGGTCGGTCGTAATGCGCTTTTCGTCGCGCACCTTCACGAGATTTAAAAGAGAACGCTTGACAAGGTCGATGCTGACGGCGGTTTTTTCAAGGCGGGCGATGGCGCTTACCCTGTTTAAGCTGCCCTCCAGCTCTCTTATATTGGTGTCGATGCGTTCTGCGATGTAGGCGATGGATTCAAGGTCGATATCGAGGTTTTCCGTCTCGGCTTTGTGAAGAAGGATGGCGACGCGCGTTTCAAAATCGGGCTTGCCCACGTCCGCGATGAGGCCGCTCATAAAGCGGGACTTGATTCTTTCTTCCAGCGCCGCAATTTCGTTCGGCGGTCGGTCGGAAGAAATGACGATCTGCTTTTTCTTTTCAAAAAGCGCGTTGAAGGTATGGAAAAATTCCTCCTGCGTGGCCTGCTTGTTTGACAAAAATTGTATATCGTCGATCATTAAAACGTCCACCGTGCGCATGCGGTTTCGAAGTTCCATGGTTTTTTTTCTGGCAATGGCCTCGATAACCTCGGTTGTGAAGTTCTCGGAGGTCGTTAAAATGATCTTGCTGTCGGGATTTCTTTCCTTGATGGCGTTTGCGATTGCGTTCATCAGGTGGGTTTTTCCAAGACCCACGCCGCCGTAGATGAACAAGGGGTTGTACGCCTCGCCCGGATCGTCCGCTACGGCGACGCTGGCTGCGTGCGCAAAGCGGTTGGACTGGCCGACGACGAAGGTGTCAAAGGTGTATTTGGGATTGATGTTTAAGGAGCTTTCTTCCTTTTTGTTTAAGGAGTCCAGATCCTTTTTGTTCATGACCACAACCTCGTAATCCTCGCCGAACACCGTTCCTACAAGGGTGGTGAGCTGCGTGAGATACCTTGTACGGATCGCGTTTACGGCAAAATCGTTCTCCGTCCACAGAATCAGCCGGTTGTTTTCCGCAGAATGCATATAAAGCTTGGAAAACCAGGAGTTAAAGCTGGTTTCAGACATGCCCTCGCGCAGGTGAGCAAGGACCTTTTGCCAGTATTGTGATGCGTCTGCGTAATTCATGAATAAGCTCCCTTCAAAATATTTATCCACAATCTGCTGTGGATTATCAACAGCTTGTGGATAACTGCGTCTATCATATCAGATTTCCATGGCTAATTCAAGGGTAGACGCCAAAAATTAAGCAAAAATCGCCCGAAAACGACAGTTTTTTACTATGGATAAGTTGTGGATAACTTGGGAAAGAATTTTCAGAAAGCGTGGATAAGTTTGAAACGCTTCATTTTATATACGCAATTTTACCCGAGCAAACGTTTGATCATACTGGACGCGACTTCATTTCTGTGGTATGATAAAAGATACATTATGGTTTTATCCCCGGAGGGATCAATTATGGATACGTGCTTTATCCCGGAAGGCTACAAAAGCCTTTTGAGCGTTCAGGAAACCGAACGCGCGATCAAATATGTTAAGGATACCTTTGAGCACACGTTTGCGGACGCGATGCGCCTTCTTCGAATTTCCGCGCCGCTTTTCGTTTCAACAGATTCGGGCCTCAATGACAACCTGAACGGCGTCGAGCGCCCCGTATCGTTTGAAATCAAAAACATGGAAGGCAAAAATATCGAGATTGTGCATTCTTTGGCGAAATGGAAGCGTCAGGCGCTTAAAATGTACGGCTTTTCTATGCACGAAGGCTTGTATACCGATATGAACGCCATTCGCCGGGACGAGGATGCGGACAACCTTCATTCGATTTACGTCGATCAGTGGGACTGGGAAAAGGTCATTGATAAGGGCGACAGAACGAGGGAGTATCTTGAAAACACGGTCAAGGTTATTGTTCGCGTGATTGCGGCGACGGAGCTTGCCGTCTGCGCCATGTTTCCATCGCTAACCCCGTGCATAAATCCCACCGTCAAATTCATCACCTCTCAGGAGCTTGAGGACATGTATCCGTCCCTAACGCCCAAGGAGAGGGAGCATAGAATATGTGAAGAATACAAAACCGTATTCATCGAGAACATCGGCGATAAGCTTAAAAGCGGCGAAAAGCACGACGGACGCGCGCCCGACTATGACGACTGGAGCTTAAACGGCGATATTCTGGTATGGAACGATACGCTGAACCGTTCCATTGAGCTTTCCTCAATGGGCGTCCGCGTGGATGAAAAGGCGCTTATGGAACAGCTTGAAAAGGCCGGCGCCATGGAAAGAGCGTCTCTTCCCTTCCACAAGGCGCTTTTGAAGGGAGAGCTTCCCTTATCCATCGGCGGCGGCATCGGTCAAAGCCGCCTTTGCATGCAGATACTGAAAAAATGCCATATCGGAGAGGTTCAGGTCAGCCTGTGGCCCGAAGAAACCCGGCGAATCTGCAAAGAAAAGAATGTATTTTTACTTTAATAAATAATTCGGAGCGTGAAAGATTATGAAACTTGGCGTCGTAGGTCTTCCGAACGTTGGAAAGAGCACGCTGTTTAATGCCATCACCTGCGCAGGCGCGCAGGCTGCGAACTACCCTTTTTGCACCATCGAGCCGAATAACGGCGTTGTGGCTGTTCCCGATCACCGACTGGACGTACTTTCTGAGATGTACCATCCCGAAAAGTACACGCCCGCTGTGCTTGAATTTGTCGACATCGCGGGTCTTGTAAAGGGCGCAAGCCGCGGAGAAGGTCTGGGCAACAAGTTTTTAAGCCACATAAGAGAGGTGGACGCGATCGTTCACGTCGTCAGATGCTTTGAGGATGAAAACGTCATCCACGTAGACGGATCCGTCGACCCCGCCCGTGACATCGAGACCATCGAAACCGAGCTCGTGCTTGCCGACATCGAAACCGTCACCAAGCGCCTTGAAAAAGCGCAGCATTTGATGAAAAACGGCGAAAAGAAGTACGCGGAGGAAGTTGAAACAGCGAAAATCCTTCTTGAGCACATGAACAGCCTGAAATCCGCCCGCACCGCGCCGCTTACGAAGGAGCAGAAGGAAATCGCGGACGGCTGGTTCTTAATCACGATGAAAAAGGTGGTTTATGCCGCCAACATCTCCGAAAACGAAGTGGGCGACGGCGCGGAAGACCTTGAAATGGTCAAAAAGGTAAAGGAAATCGCCGCAAAGGAAGACAGCCAGGTGCTCGTTATCTGCGCGAAGGTTGAAGAAGAGATCGCTCAGCTCGATAAGGAAGAAAAGGAAATGTTCTTAGAGGAAATGGGCATCGGCAAAAGCGGCCTTGATCGCCTTGTGAATATCGGCTACGACCTGCTCGGCCTCATTTCCTATCTGACCGCAGGCCCCAAGGAGGTTCGCGCGTGGACAATCGAGCGCGGAACCAAAGCGCCTCAGGCGGCGGGAAAGATTCACTCCGACTTTGAAAAGGGCTTTATCCGGGCCGAAATCGTCTCCTATGACGACCTCGTTCGCGAAGGCAGCATGAACGCCTGCAAGGAAAAGGGTCTGGTTCGCTCCGAAGGCAAGGAATACGTCATGCAGGACGGCGACGTTACGCTGTTCAGATTCAACGTATGAGCGGTTTTAAGAATTTGGAGCTGCTTGCCCCGGGCGGCAGCATGGAAAGCTTGAAGGCCGCCGCGCGCTACGGCGCGGATGCGGTCTATATCGGAGGCCCTCTGCTTCAGCTTCGCGCGGGACAGACGGCCTTTACGATGAAGGACATCCAAAGCGCTGCGAGCCACATGCATTCTTTAAACAAAAAGCTGTATGTCGCGGCAAACGCGTTTACGTATCCGAATGAAATCTCCTCCATTGTGGATTACGCAAAAGCGCTCAAGGACGCGGGCGCAGACGCGATGATCGTAAGCGACTTGGGCTCTATCCGCGCTATTAAGCGCGAATGTCCGGGCATGGAGGTGCACGTTTCCACGCAGGCCAACTGCACAAACCACGAATCCGCTTTAGCCTATTACGAAATGGGCGCAAAAAGAGTGGTGCTGGCGAGGGAACTGTCGCTAAGTCAGATTGCGGAGCTCAGAGATAAAACGCCCAAAGACCTCGAGCTGGAAGCGTTCATCCACGGCGCAATGTGCATGGCTTATTCCGGAAGATGCTTAATTTCCTCGTATCTGACCGGCAGAAGCGCCAACAGAGGCGGCTGTGCGCAGAGCTGCCGCTGGACGTTTGCCCTGACCGAAGAAAAGCGCCCCGGCCAGTATTTCCCCATCGAAGAGGATGAAAAGGGCGTAACGATTCTCTCTTCCTATGATTTAAACGCCATGAGCTTGATTGACGAAATTCAAAAAGCCGGCGTTATGAGTCTGAAAATCGAAGGCAGAATGAAAACCGCCTACTATGTAGCCAGCGTCGTAAACGCCTACAGAATGTACTTGGATGGCGCGGACTTGGACATCTGCTTAAAAGAGCTTGAATGTGTAAGCCACCGCCCCTATTCCACCGGCTTTTACGAGGGCGAGATCATCACCGAGAAAAACGCCCCGGCAAGCTACCTGCACGATAAGGAATACGCGGGCCCGGTTCTTGAAAGACAGGGCGACCGCATTTTGGTAGAAGTCAAAAACAAGATCGTCGAGGGTGAAACGATTGAATGCGTTTCCCCCGGAAAGCTTGGACTTTCTTTTGTCGCGCAGGATATGAAAAACATGGACGGAGAAACAATCGCATCCGCGCCCATGCCGGGCATGCTCTTCACCATGCCTGCGCCCGAAGGAATTGAGAAGGGCGATTATTTGAGAAGATAAAAAGCCGGACGACAAGCCCTGAAAGCCTTTCCTATATGGAGAAAAATATATGAAAAACCTCATTTTAATCGGCGGCGCGATGGGCGTCGGCAAAACCACAACAGGACAAATTCTCAAAAGAAAGCTTTTAAACGCCGTATATCTGGACGGCGACTGGTGCTGGGATGCAGATCCTTTTGTTGTGACGGATGAAACCAAAAAGATGGTTATTGAAAATATCACGGCTCTTCTGAACAATTTCCTCGCCTGCTCTGCCTATGAAAACGTCATTTTCACATGGGTTATGCATGAGCAGGCAATTATTGACGATCTTCTGTCCCGCATAAAAGCGACGAATGTGCGCGTTTTCAGTTTTTCTCTTGTATCCGATCGGGCACACCTTATAAACAGGCTTATGTCGGATGTTCAGGCAGGGATAAGAAAAATGGATGTGATAGAAAGAAGCGTTTTGCGTCTTCCCTTATATGAAAAACTTGATACTGTAAAAATCGACACAACGGATAGAAATGCCGAAGAAACAGCGAATGAAATCATACGCAAGATATTTGTGTGATGTTTTTCAATACTTTCTCATTCTTTATTGCGCTTCTGAGCCTCCCTTTGCGGGAGGCTCAAGTCATCAAAAAAGTACCTTTTTTGATGAGGGGACCGATTTCCTGAAATCCTGCGGGATTTCCGGGCGGAAATCGGAAAGGGGAAGCGTTTTCAGTCGCTATGCTTTGTGAAAACGCGCGATTTTTAAGTACATGCCGCCAAAATCGATTGAAAATGGAGAGGGAGTCGCTCCCTCTCCAAACCTCTCCCAAGGGTTTGTTGATGGTCTGAGCCTCCCTTTGCGGGAGGGTTTTTTAGACAAAACTTAACTTGACTCGTTTCCCCTTATTCTATATAATATACGAGGCTGTGAAGCAGCTGTGCCATAGACAGCGAGTGCGTTAAGCGTAAATCCTTTGGATGCTCGCCGAGGTGCAAAGGATTTGGATTTGAAATTTGTTTTTCTGCCGCCCTTGCGCCTATGCGCAGGGGCGTTTCATTTGCCGTCATTTCAGGACGGAATGTGAGGTGTAGAAAAATGTCCAATAAGAACATCGAAAGCAAGAAGGTCATCGTTGCCGGTATCAAAGAAAAGTTTGAGAAGGCATCTACCGTTGTGCTGGTTGACTACCGCGGTCTGACCGTGGCTGAGGATACCGCTCTTCGCAACGAATTCCGCAAGTGCGGCGTTGAGTACGCGGTTCTGAAGAACAGCATGATCGAACTGGCCGTGAAGGATACCGCTTACGGTGAGCAGATGAAGGATTCCCTCAAGGGACCCACCGCCGTAGCCTTTGGTTACGAGGATATGATCGCTCCCGCGAAGATCGCGGTTGAATTCGGCAAGAAGTCCAAGAAGCTCGCACTCAAGTGCGGCGTTTGCGACGGCGCGTATCTCGACGCGGCCGGCGTACAGGCTCTGGCAGACCTGCCGAGCAAGGAAGTCCTTATCGCTCGACTCATGGGCAGCATGATGAGCGCGGTATCCGGCTTCGTTCGCGTTGTGGAGGCTATCCGCAAGCAGAAGGCTGGCGAGGAATAATCGCCGCTTGACCAATTAAAAAATCACATCTTTATGATGAATACTTTGGAGGTAACACAATGAACGCTCAGGAAATCATTTCTGCTGTTGAGTCTATGACTATTCTCGAGCTGGCTGATCTCGTAAAGGCCATGGAAGAGAAGTTTGGCGTATCCGCCGCCGCCCCCGTTGCCGTAGCCGCTGGCCCCGCCGCCGCTGCTGAAGCTGTTGAAGAGAAGACCGAGTTCGACGTAATCCTCAAGGACGTTGGTTCCGAGAAGATCAAGGTCATCAAGGTTGTTCGTGAAGTCGTTGCCGGCCTCGGCCTCAAGGAAGCCAAGGAACTCGTTGACAACGCTCCCAAGACCCTCAAGGAAGCTGTCACCAAGGAAGCTGCCGAGGAAATCAAGAAGAAGTTCGAAGAAGTCGGCGCCACTGTCGAAATCAAGTAATCAAACTTTTTCAAAAAAAGCCGCTCGTTTTACGGGCGGCTTTTGTGATAAACAGGAATATTTCTCTATTTTGGAGGATATAATAATGCATGATGATATCACAACCGTAAGTCAGCTAAAAGACGCGGTGCACGAAATGTGCCTAAAAAAGGGCTGGGGCGGCGAAACGGGCGTTCAGAATCCGCAGCACGTCGCCATGGCTATGACGGTTGAGATGAGCGAGCTGTTGGAGCATTTTCAGTGGCTTGATCCCGACGGCGTTCAGGCGCTGTTGGACGGAAAAGACGAAAACAGGAAACAAAAGATCGCGGAGGAATACGCGGACGTGATGATGTACGGGCTTCAGCTGATGAGGTGCCTGAACATAGACGTTGCGCATGAAATCGAGAGAAAAATCGATATCGTTCTAAAGCGGGATGCTTCCTGGAAGGCGGACGTCCCGCACACGTAAAATGCGGAGGACGTATGCCGGAAAATTTTGAACATATTTGTGTATTTGATACGGGCGGAACCTCGGCCAGAAGCATAGTGAAAAAGCTTCGTGCGCTTGGAGTTTCGTCCGTTTTGATCGGAGCGGACAAAATCGGAAAGCATGAAAACACAAAGGGAGTGATTTATGCCGGAAACGGCATTGTTTTAAAGGCAACGGACGGCGCGCAGGAAGCGATTTTGTCGTCTCCTGTTCCGGTTCTCGCGCTTGGCGCAAATGCGGAGATCGCTTTAAAAGCCGCGGGCGGCGAAACGGAAGGAATTGAGTTTGAAAAGAAGGCGTCGCATGTAGAATTTCGGGAAAGCCGCCTGTTTTCAACCCTCACGGAGGGGGACAGGTATTTTGAAAGGCTTCCCTGCGTTCGCCTGCCGGAGAATGCAATAGAGATTGCCCGCGCAGATGGACAGGCTGCGGCGTTCCATGTGCCGGAAAAAAATCTCTTCGGCGCGTTTTTTACCATGGAATCCAACGACCCGGACGGGCTTAAAATGCTTGAAAATTTCGCGCGGGACATATGCAAAATTGCGTCTGACTGGAATATGGAAAGCTATTTGGAATTCGCGGTTTCAAAAATGCAGGCCGCTTTTCCTTCGTCAAGCGTGGCGGTCGCCTGCTCCGGCGGGCTTTTAAGCACGGTCGCGTTTTTGATTGCCAATCGTGCGCTTGGTAAACGCGCCCGGTGCGTGATTGTGGACACGGGGCTTCTGCCCAAGGGCGAAATTCAAAACGCCGAAAAAGCGATTTTTGAAGCGTGCGGCCGGGAAATTACGCGTCTCGACGCAAAGGAGGATACGCTTTTGCGCCTAAGGGGCGTAATGAACGGGCGCGAAAAGCGCGAAATTGTTTATAAAATCATTCATGAAAAAATCAAGGAGCTTGCGCCAAGCAGCATTCTCGCCTCTTTCATAGGAAATTTCTCCCCAACAGACGGCCTTTTCAGAGATGAAGTGCGAACGCTTGGACGGATTTTGGGACTGAAAGAGGAATTTTTATTTAAAAGGCCGTTTCCGGGCGGCGGGCTTGCCGTTCGCATAAGCGGAGAAGCGACGGAAGATAAAATTAAGGTCATTAAAAACGCGGACGGCGTGTTTGAGTCGGAAATCCGTTCAAGCGGCCTCGACAGAAAGCTTTGGCAGTACTACGCATCCTTAATCGGAACAGAAGCGGGCGAATTTGTCATCCTCCACGCGCTTTTGTCGGGCAGTCACGCAAGCGGCTACGCCTATCGCCTGCCCTACGACGTGATTGAAAAAACCGTCATGCGCGTAATGGAAATCTGCCCGGACGCGGAGGGCGTTTTGTACGACGTTTCCGGCCGCTGGGCGCCCCTTTTCTCTTTGTAATTTCCCGAATTTGTGCTATAATAGAGAAAAAACGCGAGGGGAATGTACAAATGAAGCTCAAATATCTGGGAACTGCGGCGGCGGAAGGTGTCCCGGCGGTATTCTGCAACTGTGAAAAGTGCGTTTACGCAAGAAAGGTCGGCGGAAAGGAAATCCGCACGCGCTCGGGTGCGATCATCGACAACCGTCTCAAAATTGATTTTCCCGCGGACGCTTATATGCAGGCCCTTAATCACGGTCTCGATTATTCTACGCTCGATCACATTCTGATCACCCATACGCACGAAGATCACTACTGCGTGAAGGAATTAAATAACCGAAAAAAACCCTACTCCCAAAAAGAGAAGACGGAGAATCCCCTGACCGTATACGGAAGCGTTCAGGCTGAAGAAATGATCAGGCCCATGCTTCAGGAAGGCGTTCTTGAATTTAAGGTTGTGAAGGCGTATGAGCCGTTCACCATTCTGGACTACACCGTAACGCCTCTTCCGGCGGTACACGCGTTAAACGAGCAGGCGTTTTTCTACCTGATCGAAAAGGGAAATGAAGCGCTTCTCTACTGCCACGACACCGACGAATTCACAGACGAGCACATCGAGTTTTTAAAAACCAAAAAAGTCACCATGGTCTCTCTCGACTGTACAAACGGCGTTCTTGAAATGGACTACATCGGCCACATGGGTATTTCGGACAACCTCAGAATGAAGGAAAAGCTTTTGAAAATCGGCGCAGCCGACGAAAACACCATCTTTATCGCCAACCACTTCTCCCATAACGGCATCGCGCCCTATGAGGAGATGGTGAAACGCCTTCCCGGCTTTCTCGTATCGTTCGACGGTATGGAAGTCGAAGGATAAAAAATCAGAGCGATGGATCAGAGATAAATTGATCCATCGCTTGTGCTTTCTGCGGAATGAGTTTTGTGGATTTTTGCAATGAAAAAACCCGTATGGTTTAGTTTTCGTTTTCCCCGTTCAAAGGCTTTCTTCTCATATAATACGGCGTAAAAATCACAAGGCACGAAATTGTGATGCCCGCGCAGATCAGAAACACCGTATTTCTGCCCATCATGTCGGACAAAAGACCTCCGCCGAAATAGCCGATTACGCGGGCGACGCCGAAGCCGAACACGCTTAGAAGCAGCTGGCCTGAGGCCTTGAGCTCCTCCGGCACGGTCGCCTGAACATATTTGCTCGTGGTTACCGTAATTACAATAAAGCCCCAGAAGTGAAGAAGCTGGCTCAGCATCGCTACATAGACATTCGTAGTTGTGCCGACCAGAATCCACCGAACGGAAAGGGTGAGGGCGGATATGCACATAAGCCTGCCCGCACCGTATTTTTTGAAAAGCCTGTCAGCATTTAAAAGGAAGGGAACCTCGCTGGTGGCGGAAATGAAATAACACCAGCCGAGCATACCGCTCGTCGCATTCTTAAGCGACATAAAATGCGGGGAGAAAAATGCGTAGAAATAACCCAACGTAATCTGCATGGGCACCATGAACGCAAATAAGATTAAGAGATCTTTGTTTTTGAAAAGCGCGAGCATGTTTTTCTTGTCGCCCTTTTTCTGCGCGCCCGCGACAGGGGGAAGATATAGGGCGGCAAAGGCCATCAAACAGCACAGAAGAGCTACGGTGTAGACAATCGCCGCCGTGTCGCCGATAAGATCCAGTACGTTTCCAAACAGCATCGCAACCACCGCAAACGAAAGGCCGCCCGCCATGCGCACAGGACCGAAGGGGCGCTTTGCCCTATCCAGAGACTCGAGCACAATGCTGTCGCCCATCGGCTGAAGGGATGTATAAAAGGAGGCGAAAACGGTTACAAGAACAAGAAGCGGCACAAAGGATGTAATCGGGCGCACGCAAAGCATCAAAACGCCCGCCGCTATGCACATGAAAAACAAAAGGCGGTTGCGGCTTTTTGCGCGGTCGCCCATTTTGCCCCAGAACTGCATGGAGAAAACGCTCACCATTGCGATCATGGCGTTGATCAGGCCAATCTGGGTATCGTTAAAGTACAGGCTCTTGTAATAAAGCGCCATGAAGGACTGAAAAACGCTGTTTGTGATGTAGTAAGCCATCAGAAAAACGGCGCTTTTTACACTCACATCCTTTAGTATTTTTTTCATAAAATGTCTCCCCGGAAAAAATTTCTTCTATTATTATAGACTGCTTTTGTAAACTTATTAGCACAAACGCCGTTCAAAACGCATGTGTTCTTGACTTATTTACACACGAGGTCTATAATTATCATCATGGTAAGTCATGCTTGTCTATTTAAGCATCTTTATCTATACCAAATTAAGGAGGTCCTTTACGTTGAGCATCAAAAAGACCGTAGACGGCAACACCGCTGTCAGCCATATCGCGTATGCGTTCAGCGATGTGGCCGCGATCTACCCGATCACTCCTTCCTCCCCTATGGCAGAAGTAGCCGATGAATGGGCTGCTGTAGGCCGCACCAATCTTTTCGGCCAGAAGGTCAAGATTGCTGAGATGCAGTCTGAAGCCGGCGCCGCCGGCGCTGTGCACGGCTCCCTCGTAGCCGGCGCTCTGACCACCACCTTCACCGCTTCTCAGGGTCTTCTTCTGATGATCCCCAACATGTACAAAATCGCCGGTGAGCAGCTGCCCGCGGTATTCCACGTATCCGCCCGCGCCCTCGCTTATCACGCGCTGTCCATCTTCGGAGATCACTCCGACGTTATGGCCTGCCGCCAGACCGGCTTTGCTATGCTGGCCTCCAACTCTGTTCAGGAAGCGCAGGACATGGCTCTGGTTGCCCACCTCGCGACCCTCAAGGCCTCCGTTCCCTTCCTCCATTTCTTCGATGGTTTCCGCACCTCTCACGAGATCCAGAAGATCGAAGACATTGCTTATGAAGACATCGCCAAGATCGTTGACTGGAACGCCGTCAAGGCCTTCCGCGATCGCGCGCTGAATCCCGAGCATCCCCATCAGAAGGGCACCGCTCAGAACCCCGACATCTACTTCCAGGGCCGCGAAGCCGCCAACAAGCTGTACCTCGCCACCCCCGCCATCGTAGAAGAGACGATGAAGGACGTAGAGAAGATCACCGGCAGAAGCTACAAGCTGTTTGACTACGTTGGCGCAGCTGACGCCGAATACGTCATCGTTGCCATGGGCTCCGGCTGCGACGCCATCGAAGAGACCGTTGACTACTTAGTAGCCGGCGGCGCGAAGGTCGGCCTTGTAAAGGTTCACCTCTATCGCCCCTTCTCCGTTGAGCATCTCATGGCCGCTATCCCCGCCTCCACCAAGGCCATCGCCGTTCTCGACCGCACCAAGGAATCCGGCTCCCTCGGCGAGCCCCTGTACGAGGATGTCTGCACCGCGCTTCGCGAAGTTGGAAAGAACGACATCACCGTTGTCGGCGGCCGCTACGGCCTCGGCTCCAAGGAGTTCAACCCCACCATGGTTAAGGCTGTTTATGACAACCTGGCCGGTGAGAAGAAGAACCACTTCACCGTTGGCATCGTAGACGACGTAACGGGCACCAACCTGCCCCTCGGCGAGAAGCTGGACGTTGCCCCCAAGGGCACCGTATCCTGCATGTTCTACGGCCTCGGCTCCGACGGTACCGTTGGCGCGAACAAGAACTCCATCAAGATCATCGGCGATCATACCGAAAAGTATGCTCAGGCTTACTTCTCCTATGACTCCAAGAAGTCCGGCGGTATCACCGTAAGCCACCTGCGCTTCGGCGACACCCCCATCAAGAGCACCTATCTCATCGACTCCGCCGACTTCATCGCCTGCCACAACCCCAGCTATGTAACCAAGTATGACATGGTTTCTGCTCTCAAGGTTGGCGGCGTATTCCTGCTCAACTGCCCCTGGAGCGCCGAAGAACTTGAAAACGAGCTGCCCGCTTCCATGAAGAAGGCGCTCGCCGAGAAGAAGGCCCGCTTCTACACCATCGACGCCATCGCTCTGGCCGCGTCCGTTGGTATGGGCAACCGCATCAACACCACCATGCAGGCCGCTTTCTTCAAGCTCGCCGACATCATTCCCTACGAAGAGGCCGACGGCTACATGAAGGCTTATGCCAAGAAGTCCTACGGCAAGAAGGGCGACGCAGTTGTAAAGATGAACTGGGACGCCATCGACGTTGCCATCAGCGGACTTAAGGAAGTTAAGGTTCCCGAGGAGTGGCTCAACGCCACCACCGGCGCCGAGGCCGTTAAGGTTGACGCGACCGAATACTTCAACAATGTTGTATCTCCCATCCTCGCGCAGGAAGGCGATAAGCTGCCCGTATCCGCTTTCTCCATCGACGGAAGCGTTCCCACCGGAACCACCAAGTATGAGAAGCGCGGCATCGCGGTGAAGGTTCCCGAGTGGGATATCACCAAGTGCATCCAGTGCGGCAACTGCTCTCTCGTTTGCCCGCACGCCGCCATCCGTCCCTACCTCGCCACCGAGGAAGACCTGAAGGACGCGCCCGAGACCTTCGCGACCAAGCCCGCCCTCGGCCCGCAGTTCAAGGGATTCCAGTATCGCATGCAGGTTTCCGTTCTGGACTGCACCGGCTGCGAAAACTGCGTAAACGTCTGCCCCGCCAAGGAAAAGGCGCTCGTCATGAAGCCCCTCGCTTCCCAGACCGAGCAGGAAGCCAACTGGGAATTCGCCCAGACCATTCCCGAGTTCAAGGGCGAGCTCAACCTCAAGACCGTCAAGGGCAGCCAGTTCAAAAAGCCCCTCTTCGAGTTCTCCGGCGCCTGCGCAGGCTGCGGCGAAACGCCCTATGTCAAGCTCATTACCCAGCTGTTCGGCGACCGCATGATCGTTGCCAACGCCACCGGCTGTTCCTCCATCTATGGCGGCAGCGCTCCCACCTGCCCCTACACCGTCAACGAAAAGGGCCATGGTCCCGCTTGGGCCAACTCCCTGTTCGAGGACAACGCTGAGTTCGGCTTCGGCATGAACCTGGCCGTCAACCAGAGAAGAGCCAAGCTCGCCGACACCATCGTAGCCCTCAAGGAAAAGTGCCCCGATTGGGCCGAGTTCCAGGCTGCTGCCGATGAGTGGCTGGCCGGCAAGGAAGAAGCTGAAGCCTCTAAGGCTGCGGCTGCCAAGATCCTCGCCTGCGTTGAAGGCTGCGCAAATTGCGGCTGCGAATGCGACGATCTGTGCAAGCAGATCATCGAAGACAAGGACCTCCTCGTCAAGAAGTCCATCTGGATCTTCGGCGGCGACGGCTGGGCCTACGACATCGGTTACGGCGGACTTGACCACGTTCTCGCCTGCGGCGAAGACGTAAACGTCCTCGTTCTCGATACCGAAGTTTACTCCAACACCGGCGGACAGGCCTCGAAGTCCTCTCCCACCGGCGCGGTTGCGAAGTTCGCTGCGGCGGGCAAGCGCACCAAGAAGAAGGACCTCGGCCTCATGGCCATGTCCTACGGCTATGTCTACGTTGCTCAGGTTGCCATGGGCGCTGACATGAACCAGCTCCTCAAGGCCGTAAACGAAGCGGAAGCTTATCATGGACCTTCCATCATCATCGCTTACGCTCCCTGCATCAACCACGGCATCAAGATGAACAATGCTCAGGCCGAAGCCAAGAAGGCCGTTGAGTCCGGCTACTGGCAGCTGTATCGCTACAACCCCGACAATGAGTGCCCGCTGACCGTAGACTCGAAGGATCCCACCGCCAGCTATCAGGAATTCATCAAGGGCGAGAACCGCTACGCTTCCCTCATCCGCCAGTTCCCCGCCGATGCGGAGAAACTGTTTGCTCAGGCTGAGATCGACGCCGCCAACCGCCTTGCGATGTACAAGAAGCTCGCAAACAAGGACTAATCCTAAAACCCAAAAGGCTCTCTCCGATGTGGAGAGGGCCTTTTTTGTATATCGAAAACCACAGGCTAGGCCTGTGGTTCCGTAAAGGTTAACCGGAGAGTGGTCACAAAAAACTCCTTTTGCTATAATAAACGAGGCGGTCTGGCAACTGCAACGAAAGCAAAAGGAGGTCAAAAGGAAATGCCTAATGACGTACATAGTTTATCACACACGAAATGGAATTGCAAATACCATATAGTATTAACATTGTCAACAAATATAAACATATATCAGCAAAAATAATTGCCATACCATGACGTAGGTGCGTTATGATATGGCAATTTAGTTTTTATTCTTGTACAGAGAACCATTCTCTATTTGGCGATAATAAAATCAATCCAGTCGAAATGTACATATAGAATACATATCTATCAACTCGGAACGTGCAGTACAATGCGTATGATGTATGTATAAAAACATAAGCAATAGAAAGCTTGCAGTTGATATGAGTTCGACAAATTGGAATTTGTTGATGTTTATCTCAACGCACTAAGCACAAGATAAATCATCCATACAATTAGTATGGCGATTGCTACTATGCTAATGTACTTAAATACTTTCTTGCCCTTTTCTCCTTTTTGGTCGCAAAGGAATTGGATAAAACCAAGAATTACTGTGATGCTGACTTGGATGACTGCGGTGATAATTCTTTTGCCGTCAAAATAATTCAATATTCCACCAATAGCAAAAGCAAGCGATAAATAGAACCACTGATACCACTTTTTCATAAAGCAACCCTCTTTGTCAAATTCAAGTTTGTTTAACTCTATTATAATTCCTTTATCCGTAAAAATCAATGTCCATCGGAAACACAACGTGTTTCCGGCAGACATCTTTTGGAATTACCTTTCGTGCTCCATTCTGCGTATATCACAGGGACGGTTCCTCTGATATATGTTTAGATATTGCTGTCCAATGGAGTATATCAAAGGAACCGTCCGCTTTCACTTCGGAAGTGCAGGCACGGAAAAATACACCCTCACATACAGAAGTACCGATGCAGAGAAAAAGCGTCATCTTCCGCTGACGGCGACCATATATCATAGGTATATCATAGGGACGGTTCCTGTGATATACGGGAGAATATATCAAAGGGACGGTTCCTACAAATAGTCATGCACAATCAATGCATACGAATCGAATTAGTTTCCTTAATTCATGTTAAAGTAGCCCCACAAAAGAGCCGTTCGCAGCCTCGCGCTACGGGCTTTTCCATCCTGAAATCGCTCTTATTTCAATTCCTCGGTTGGCGTGGTAGACGTGTTAGGCGAGATGTGGTATACTTACGGTACAAAATACGACTCCGGCATCGAGGAGTCGCCCTCTATATCACAGGGACGGTTCCTATGATATATGGTAGGATATTGCTAGTCAATGGAGTATATCAAAGGAACCGTCCCTCTGATATAAAGAGACTCAATTAAAGTTGGTGATATTGGAGCGGTGTTAATCTATATGATTGGATTAGGGGCGTTCATCTTATCACTCGGAAGGACGCCACTGCCAGCATTTGCGTACTAGTTGAATTATGAGATTATGGAAATCAAGAAGTATGAAAAATTGAGGAAGCGAATAAATGTTAAGAGGAATAGAGTTTGAAGATAATGAACAAAAGTTTTTTTCAAATCTGCATACGTTAATGGATATAGAAAAATATGATTGGTACGTTGATGATGTTGATTTGAATTATTTTCATTTCCGCCCAGGCAAATACACAGGCAAAGAGTTTGCTGAAGCGCTTGAAACTGTTTCAAGTTTAAGCTTTGTTCGCATTTGGAGATTCCCCTTAGATACAAATGAAGTTTTGATGAAGAAATTTCCAATGAATAAATACGAAGACTTTGTTAAAAACACCTGTGATTTCCTGATCCTGTTTTATGATGGAGGTTTTTGTGAAATCTATAGTAAAGATGAAAGATTAACAGAACAAATAATGGAATTATGTAAACGGAACCATTATGAAAAGGTGGAATATAAATACGATTACAATGATGCGAGAACAGGTATGTCTTTTTAAATGGATCAGGGGACGCTTCCTCTGATTTAGATTAACCGCATCCATACAAAAGCAACGCCCGCAGCCTCGCGCTGCGGGCGTTTCATCCCTAAATCACCTACCACTTCAATTCCTCGGTTGGCGTGGTAGACGTGTCAGGCGAGATGTGGTATACTTACGGTACAAAATACGACTCCGGCATCGAGAATTCGCTCTCTATATCAAAGGAACCGTCCCCCTGATATACCAGCTGTATATGGTTCTGGAAGGGATGCTAAAAGCAGACCATGATTTTATAAAGCAAAAGTATATACTTAAAGGGAGATAATATCCATAAAAATTGGGAATAGACTTCAAACGCCTATTCCCAATATACTCTGTTATCACAGAATTCAAAATTCTTTTTCTTAATACTGTATTGCGAAATGCATTTGCCTGTTTCTGAATCGAACAGACCAAAGCTTAATGTGGGGTATCCCCAAATTGGGTACATAATAGGGTATTTCTCGCAAGCGATCGCTATTGTGTTTTCGTCCTTGATTGACGCATTTGAAGAGATGAATATAGACCGTCTTATATCTTTAAAAACAAGTGTAAAAAAGAGAGAACTTGATTCATCGGGAAGCGAATATCTGTATGCATCTGGGGAAAGGTCGTTCAAAATATCTGACCAGTAAAGAATTGTATCCTGATTCAGCCAGATTCCGGAATAACCAATCCCTAAGCAGTAGTATTCCCCTGATAGATTTGACATGTATATACGGTCCGCTGATCCTGATTTCGTGTATGTGTACACGATACGTCCTTCATGATCCACATCCGCAATATATGGTATCTTTTGCGTACCTCCTGTCGCTCGGTAAATACTGAGCCCGTCACCCGGTATGGCGTACTGGAATAACGTTCCGTCTGGCGAAAGGCGCACAATATCGTATAAACCAAACCAGTTTCTTCGGGTATAATATACATAGGAATCCATGTATGCAATAATGAATTCTATATCCGGACAATAAATATTCTCTTTATATGGTGTCATTTCTCCGTTATGAATACTGTATAAAGTCAGATAATCGCCTTCACGAGTGGCAGCAAGCAATTGATCGGGCAGGTCATCCTTGATCAGATATGCGTCGGTTTTGATTATGCTGTATTTTTCGTTGTTGATGTCATATGCGATGATGGAATAGAGGCTGTCATTTTTCTTTGCAGCCAGAATATATGCATATTCTCCTTTTGTAGTGGTTCGAGGGAAGAAGAAAAGGATGATCAAAAAGATAATTAGCAAGCATAAAACAATCAAAACTGTCTTTTTCAATGCCGTCATCCTCCATGGACAGGATAGCTGAAGCATATCATATATTGTACTCACAGTCAATATCAACAAATAGAGAATGTTATTCGATTTACAGCAACGGCGCGAAAATCCGCTATGAATACGACGCTTTCGGAAGAACCACCGCAATTTATATATCATAGGGACGGTTCCTGTGATATATGGGAGAATATATCAAAGGGACGGTTCCTATGATATAGAGCAGGAGATTGCTGGCAAATGGAGTATATCAAAGGAACCGTCCCCTTGACTCCTCCAATTTGCCGGTTCTGACGGAAGTAATTTCAGCAAAAAATAAACGGGCGAAAATGCATATGGTCGCATTATCGCCCGCTATTCTGTATGCCGCTTACGGCTCACCCTCCTCATCATGCCTTGACGCGCTTTCCGCTGTGCTTAAAATACAGCCAAACGCCGCCGACAGCTGCCATGCCAATGCTCAAACCAATGCTTTCCTCGCCGGATGCAAGACCGAAGATACCCGCGATTACCAGAAGATAGGGAATCCACTTTACAGGAACAACCATCATTGTTTTTTTCCTCCGTTTGTTTTTGATGCTTTTATTATACTCTTGATCTTTTGCTTTCTTGATTTCCGTTTCCGGCGATTACGCCTTGACGCGCTTGCCGCTGTGCTTGAGACACAGCCAAACGCCGCCGACAGCCGCCATGCCAATACTTAAACCAATGCTTTCCTCGCCGGATGCAAGACCAAAGATACCCGCGATAACCATAAGATAAGGAAGCCACTTTACGGGAATTACCATCATTGTTTTAATCCTCCGTTTGTTTTCTTGATGGCTTAATTATACTTAAGCGCTTCGATCCTTTTTGAATTCCGTTTCCAATAAAAGCATATTCTTACACCAATGAATATTCGCTTAGCAATAACATTTCTGTGTGTTGACTTTTTCGGGAGAATGTGATACCATCTAATAAACTTTATATGGAGGTTGTTATGATGAAGCACATCAAGACGATTGAAACCCGTAATCTGTGCGAAAGCGCGAAGAACGGCGGCTGCGGCGAGTGCCAGACTTCCTGCCAGTCTGCCTGCAAGACCAGCTGCGGTATCGCCAATCAGCAGTGCGAAAACAAAAAGTAATTTTCACAAAAAGCCGCCGGTCACGGCGGCTTTTTTGCGCAAACCCTATAGAAGGAGAAAACGGATAATGATACATCAGTACAGGCTGGGCGGATACAATATCGTTTTGGATATTTGCTCCGGTTCGGTTCATGTAGTAGACGACGTTGCTTACGATATCATTGCGATGTATGAAGGAAGCGATAAGGAAACCATCCTGCGCGCCTTATACGAAAAGTATGCAAATCACAGCGAGATCACGTTGGCAGAAATCGAGGAATGCTACGATCAGATAACGGAGTTGAAGGATGCCGGCAAATTGTTTACCTCCGACACATTTGAGCCCATGGCCGGCGCGCTGAAGGAAAGAACATCCGGCGTTATCAAGGCGCTGTGCCTGCATGTCGCTCATACCTGCAATCTGAATTGCTCCTATTGCTTCGCAAGTCAAGGCAAATATCACGGCGACCGCGCTGTGATGAGCTTTGAGGTGGGCAAGCGCGCTTTGGATTTTCTGATTGAGAATTCCGGCAGCCGCAGAAACCTTGAGGTGGACTTTTTCGGCGGCGAGCCGCTGATGAATTTTCAGGTAGTCAAGGATTTGGTCGCTTATGCCCGTTCCGTTGAAAAGGAGCATAACAAGAATTTCCGCTTCACCCTGACCACCAACGGCCTTCAGATCGACGACGATGTAATCGATTTTGCCAATCGCGAATGCAGCAATGTGGTTCTGAGTCTGGACGGGCGCAAGGAGGTTCACGACCGCTTCCGCGTGGATTACGCAGGAAACGGAAGCTGGGAGCGGATCGTGCCCAAATTCCAGAAGCTTGTTAAAGCCCGAAACGGCAAAAATTATTATATGCGCGGAACCTTTACCCACGCCAACCCCGATTTTCTGAAGGATATTCAGCAGATGCTGGATCTCGGATTTACGGAGCTGAGTATGGAGCCGGTTGTCTGCGAATCCGGGGATCCCTCCGAATTGACCATGGACGATCTGCCCATTGTGCTGGACCAATACGAGAAGCTTGCCGAGCTGATGCTTAAAAAGGATAAAGAGGGCGCGCCCTTCACCTTCTATCATTATATGATTGATTTAAGCGGCGGTCCGTGTATTTATAAGCGTATTTCGGGCTGCGGAAGCGGCACGGAATATATGGCCGTTACGCCCTGGGGCGATCTGTATCCCTGTCATCAGTTTGTGGGCGAGGAAAAATTCAAGCTTGGCAACATCTGGGACGGCGTGACAAACACAGATATTCGAAACGAATTTGCGGCATGCAATGTCTACGCCCGACCCGAATGCAGAGATTGCTGGGCGCGCCTCTATTGCTCCGGCGGGTGCGCCGCCAATGCCTACCACTCTACCGGTTCCGTCACCGGCGTTTACGAATACGGCTGCACCCTGTTCCGCAAGAGAATGGAGTGCGCAATTATGGTGGCTGTCGCAAGATCGCTTGACGAAGCATGATGAACACGCCGATATGTGATTTTGTACGCAGCTACGCAAAAAGCGAGGCGCTTCGGTTTCATATGCCGGGTCATAAAGGGAAGGCTTTGCTTGGCATGGAACATTTGGATATTACCGAGTTCGACGGCGCCGATTCCCTTTACGAGGCTGACGGCATTATTTGGGAAAGTCAGTTAAATGCGAGCAAGCTTTTCGGCGCGCGGACCTTCTATTCCACCGAAGGAAGCTCGCAGTGCATTCGCGCCATGCTGTATCTAATCTTGCTGCACGCCAAAAAGACAGGGAGACGTCCGCTGATCGCTGCGGCGCGAAATGTTCACAAGACCTTTCTGACCGCTGCCGCACTATTGGATTTTGAAATCATCTGGCTGTACCCCAGCCAAACGGACTCTTACCTTTCCTGTATGCTGGACGCCGAGAGCCTGGATAAATCGCTGTCCCATCTGGAGGAAAAGCCTGTTGCCATCTATCTAACCAGCCCCGATTATCTGGGCGGCATTGCCCCGATCAAGGAAATTTCAGATGTTTGTCATCGCCACGAAAGCCTGCTTCTGGTCGATAACGCGCACGGCGCTTATCTTCGTTTCTTAAATCCATCCCTGTTTCCCACAGATCTTGGAGCGGATCTGTGCTGCAGCTCCGCCCATAAGACGCTTCCGGTATTGACCGGCGGCGCATATCTTCACATTTCCGAAGCTGCGCCCTCTGAATTCATACATCAGGCCGTCAACGCATTGATGCTTTTCGGCTCCACCAGCCCCTCTTACCTGATCCTCCAGTCTCTGGATGCGGCAAATGCTTATCTTTCCGACCACTATGCTCAAAGGCTTCGTGCGTTTATCGCCCGGGTCGAGCAATTGAAGGCTGTATTGACCAAACGCGGCTATCTTCTTCGCCAAAGCGAGCCGCTGAAGCTTACGATTTCAGCAAAGCCGTACGGCTATTACGGAGACGAGCTTGCCGAATTGCTCATGGAAAAGAGCATCGTATGCGAATTTCATGATCCAGACTTCATCGTCATGATGCTGACCCCGGAGAATACGCAGGATGAATTGGCAAAGCTGGAGCAGGCGCTGCTTGCCATCCCGCCGAGGAGCCCTATCACAGAATCTCCTCCGGCATTTCACCGCTGTCGCCCCGTCATGTCCGTTCGCGAGGCTGCATTCTCCGCCTGCGAAACTGTGCCGGTAATCGAAAGCATCGGAAGAATTCTGGCTCAGCCCTCTATAGGCTGCCCGCCCGCAGTGCCCATTGTGATCTGCGGAGAGCGGATTGACGACGACGCAGCTGCCTGCCTTGCGTATTACGGCAGAGAAAGCTGCACCGTGGTTCTGTAATCGGTTTACCTACAGTATTTTCAGTCGATTCAGACGGATAAGATGCTGTAGGTATTTTCTTTCTTCTAAACACAAGCTTCAAATTATTTATTGATCTTCTCTGTGCGCGCAATCAAACGAATGCTCGGGTGCGGAGTTTAAATAATTTTCCCAACAAAATTTGAGAAAAGCATTGACAAATCTCCTCCACGCGTGTATAATATTATATGTTCTCGCGGTTGTGGCGGAATCGGCATACGCGCACGTTTGAGGGGCGTGTTCCGCAAGGAGTACGAGTTCAAGTCTCGTCAACCGCACTGAAGGCAATCTTCTAACGAAGGTTGCCTTTTTTCTAATATCCAAAGGAGATTTCGGCCTCATGCTTACCTTAAAAGAAGCCAATTTTCAGGACATCCAAAAGGAATACGATTTTGTTCGCGAAATCCCTGAAAACGAAAACGGATTCACAAACGCGTACTTTGGCGCGTCGTTTGACGAATTTGCACATTTCTGCCTTCCTCAAATGATCGCGTGGAGCGAAGGACGGGATTTGCCCAACGGGTTTGTGCCGGAGACGTTTTATTTTCTGTGGGAAAAAGATGAAATCGTCGGTCAGTTCAGAATCCGACATTATTTGTGCCCGTCGCTCATCGAAGGCGGCGGACATATCGGCTATTTCATCCGAAAGGACAAGCGAAATCGCGGACTCGGCAAAAAAGGACTTCTTCTGACCCTTGAAAAAGCGCGAGAAATCATCCCGGAAGATGAAATATATCTGCGCACTTTAAAGGACAATCCTGCTTCCCTGCGCGTTATGCTTTCTGCAGGCGGATGCATCCATCATGAGGACGGAGAACATTATTACGTAAGGATTCAAAAGCAGAAGCTCGCGCAATAATCCACCAACGCTTAGAAAACGCCAAAAGGCTGCCCCTCGAGGGGAAGGCTTTGGCTGTGTGCAATTCTTCTGACAAAACAATTCCCCAACCCGCAAACTGTCCGATCCATTACAAAAAGGGATTGATGCAAAATTTCGCGTCAATCCCTTTTGTTATTACGCCAATTGTTCAATCAGCTCAAGCACGTATTTAAGCTCCTCGCGCTTGACCTTTTCGCACGGTACGCTTTTTTCGATGCAATCTAAAAAATACAGAATTTCGTCGTCATAGGCGTTGGTCGTGGGCACATAGCCGTCTCCCTTGATGGATGCTTCGTCGAAGGGGGTTAAAATCGTTCCGTCCTGCTCGTAGACGGTCAGCTTTCCGTCCTTGTATTCAAGAACCGCCTTTTCAAACTGGAAGCGGAAGGCGCACTGAAACACATAATCGCAGTCGTACCAAGCAGCTTCCGCGGCGATGAAGAAATCGGGATACTGGTAAACCGCTTCAAAATAGTCCTGTTTTGCGTTCTTTGCGCGATATCTATGCATGCAGTCGGGCTTACCGAAGGCGTAGACGATAAAGTCCAGATCGTGGATGTGAAGATCGAAGGGAACAAGGCCGCTTCTTTCGGGATCGCGCATCCAATCGTCCCAGCTGAAAATGGGCGTTCTGCCAAGGCGCGTCATGCGGCCGGACATCAGTTTTCCAAATTTTTCGGTCTCATACGCCTCTTTCAGATACAGATATTCCTTCCAGAAGCGCACAACCTGTGCGATCATTACGTTTTTTCCGTTTTTCTCCGCCGCATCGTATATGCGGTCAATGTCCTCGATTTTGAGAGACGCCGGCTTTTCGCAGAGGACGTGCTTGCCGCTTTCAAGCGCTTTTATGGCATATTCCGCGTGCAGATACGTAGGAAGGCAGATGTCCAGAACGTCGAACTGTTCATTGGCTGCCATTTCCTCATAGGAATAGTACGCCTTCGCGCCCATGTCCTCAGCAGCTTTGTCCGCGTTTTCTTTTCTTACGTCGCAAACCGCAACAACCTCTATGTCTTTTATCTTTTTCCAGCATTTTCTGTGCGTCCCGCTGATGCCGCCCATGCCGATCATTGCAAGTTTCATATTCCCGCTTCTCCTTTAAAATCTTTTTCACCATTATACTTAAGGAGGAAATAAATGGCAAGAGTTTTTGCAGAATTTCCGCTTACTATGAATATTTATCGTAATTCGATAAATATTTATTGACAACCGGCATGTAACATGATATATTAATCCTGACGATAGGAAAAGGAAAACATAAAAAGGAGTGCGTCTTATGGAACAAAAAACCTTATCGAAATGGATTTCTCTTGTGCTTTACGGCGTGGCGTTCATTGGATTTTTCATATTCTTTGTCATAATCCCGATGTACGGAAAAAGTCTTCTGCACTTCTATCCTGAATTTTCAAACCGTTTCTGGCCATGGCTGATTTTTCTCTGGGTGTTTTCCCTTCCGTGCTATGCGGCGATTATCATTGGGCTTAGGATTTCAAAGCGCATCGGGCTGGATCAATCGTTTTCCATGGAAAACGCCGGCTCTCTCAAGCTTATTTCTTATCTCGCGGCAAGCGATACGGTGTTTTTCACGCTTGGAAATGGAGCAATGCTTCTTTGGGGCTTGAGTCATCCGGGCGTCGCGTTGGCGTCCTTAATTGTTTCCTTCATCGGCTTTGCCGTTACGATTGCCGCTGCCGCGCTTTCGCATCTTGTGAAAAAAGCAGCGATTATGAAGGAAGAAAACGATTTTACAATTTAGGAGGCAGGCATGAAAAGCGAAATCATTTTCAACATTGACGTCATGCTCGCCAAGCGCAAAATGAGTTTGACCGAGCTTTCCGAAAAGGTGGGCATCACGCTTGCAAACATGTCCATCCTCAAAACCGGAAAAGCCAAAGCGATTAAAATTTCAACGCTTCTAAAGCTCTGCGAAGCGCTCGACTGCGAGGTCGGTGATCTTCTTGAATATCGGAAGGGCGATGAGGATTGAGAAGAAAGCCGCAAGCTATTGAATGTGAACCTGTCAAGCCCCTGTACGCTTTATTACTATAACCCCGAAGCCCGCTCGCTTGCAGAGATTTACGAATGGAACGGCGAAATCGTCGCCGCGATCAAGGTGCTCAAACCGCAGCTGCTTAAAGACCTCAAGCCAACATACAGCATGAGTACGAACACACTTTCGTAAAGGCCTCTTTTTATTCTTCCTTGACACCGTCCCCCGCCAAGCGTATAATTTTACCAAACCTAAAAAATTTATGAGGTGAAAATTATGCATGTAAACACGCCGCCGCTTGGATGGAATACCTGGAATACCTTTGCCGCCAACATCAACGAACAGTTGATTATGGAATCCGCCGACGCGATGGTCAATGAAGGCCTTCTGGACGCGGGCTACGAATATCTTGTCATTGACGATATCTGGCATTTGAAGGAGCGCGGAAAAGACGGCCGAATGGTGCCCGACCCCGAGAAATTCCCCCACGGCATGAAATATGTGGCCGACTATGTGCATTCGAAGGGGCTTAAATTCGGCATGTATTCCTGCGCGGGCTATATGACGTGCGCGGGCTATCCGGCCAGCTACGATTATGAATGGCTGGACGCACAGACCTTTGCCGAGTGGGGCGTCGACTTTTTGAAGTACGATTTCTGCTTCCATCCGATGACCGTGCGCCCGGACACGCTTTATAAGCGCATGTCTCTTGCGCTTTCCAACTGCGGACGCGATATTCTTTTCTCCGCGTGCAGCTGGGGCAGCGAAAACTCGAAAATGTGGATCAAGGAAACCGGCGCGGACATGTGGCGTTCGACCGGCGACATCGTTGACAGCTGGGAATCTATAAAAGAGCTTGCCAAGAGCCAGTTAAAATATCAGGAATACAACGGCAAGGGCTGCTTTAACGACATGGATATGCTCGTTGTAGGCATGAACGGCAAGGGCAATGTGGGTCTTAAGGGCTGTACGAAGGAAGAATATAAAACCCATTTCTCCTTGTGGGCGCTTCTTAATTCCCCGCTCATGATCGGCTGCGACATCCGAAACATGGACGCGGACACCAAGGAAATCCTTTTAAACAAGGAAGTTCTCAAAATCAATCAGGACCCCAAGGGCTGCCAGCCGTTCTTTGCCAACAATAACATGTGGAAGGTGAACGAAAACAGAAAGAGCGACGTCGAGCCGCATTTTATGAACTATCCTTTGGATGTTCCGATCATCGCAAAATATCTGGACAACGGCGACATCGCGCTGGGCATCTTCAACTTCATGGACACGCCCGCCAACCGCTGGCACATGACGATCACCTGCGATAACCTTGGTCTCCCGCGCAATTGCGGAAAAACATTCGAGTGCGTGGACGTATGGTCGGGCGAGGTTGTGAAGGCGTTTAACGATACGCTGTCGCTTGACGAAATCGCGCCGCACGCCTGCCGCCTGTTCCGCGTGAAGATCGTGGATAAGAAATAATGGCGAACTGCAAAAACTGCGGACGCACGCTTACGGCGGATGAAATCGGCCTGACGCAGAAAATGATCAACCGCGGCGCAACGGAATGGATGTGCATTACCTGCCTATCGAAGTTCTTTTCGTGCGATGAGGAATTGCTTTTAAAGAAAATCGAAGAATTCCGCGCGCTCGGATGCATGTTGTTTTCGAAAAAGAAATAATTCAGTACGCGGGCGGCAATAACCGCCTCTACGGCGCTATGGTTACGCTTGTACGTAATTCAAATCGTAGGGGGTATGTTACGTCCGCGCTTTTTCATGTATAATAGATTCTAAATGCCGAAAGGAGCCGATCTCCATGAAAAAAATCTGCATAAACAACGACTGGTTATTCACCTTTGAAAATCAGCTTGATCACTTCAACCATTTCGGTTTTGAAAAATACATGGACGCCGCCGGCGCGCCCGCCCGGTTTTACGAATATTCCTCCTGGCAGAAAATTGATTTGCCGCACGATTGGGCGGTCGGGCTTAAGAAGGATTTGCACGCAAACACCTTTGCAGGCGCGAGAGCCAATTCTCATTTCCACAGATATATGACCGAAAGGCGTTCGGATGTCGAAACGGTTTACAGCGTCGGCTGGTATAGAAAGCGCTTTTTTGCGCCCGAAGAATGGGCGGGCAGACGTGTATTTATCGAATTTGAGGGAGTATTCCGCGACTGCGCAGTCTGGGTCAACGGCACTTATCTGGACAGGCATTTGAGCGGATACACCTCCTTCACTTTGGAACTGACCGATCATCTTTTGTTTGGCGAAACAAATTCCGTTGCTGTGCGCGTTGATACCGCTCAGAACGAGGGCTGGTGGTATGAAGGCGCGGGCATTTACAGAAATGTGTTTCTGCACATCGCGCCGGATGTGTATATCAAGCCGGATAAAACCATTATAAAGACCGAAACCGATGGAAGCGCGCGTGTTATCACAGAAATCAGAAACGAACGAGACAGCAGCTTTGAAGGCAGCGTGCGTTTTGAAATCCTAAGCGCGGAGGGCGCGTTTGTTTGCGCAGGCGCCGCGCCTGTTTCCGCGTCGGCTTATTCGGAGGGAAAAGCGGAAATTTCTCTTTTCATCCCGTCTGTACATCTTTGGCATGTGGACGATCCGTACCTGTATCAATTGAGGATTTCTGCGGGGGAGGACGAGCACATCGTTCCCTTTGGCGTAAGAAGCGTAGCTTTCGACGCGAACAAAGGCTTTCTCCTGAACGGCAGGCCCCTTAAAATCCGCGGCGCATGCGTGCATCAGGATTTCGGCGGCGTGGGCGTTGCGCTGACAGACAATCTTCAATATTACAAAATCATGCGCTTAAAGGAAATGGGCGCAAACGCCTATCGCGCGTCGCACAACGCGCCTGCACCTGCCCTTCTTCGGGCTTGCGACGAGCTTGGCATGTTGGTGATGGACGAAACTCGCCTGTTTGGAACGTCGCCCGAGGCGGTCAAACAGATGACCGACGTCATCACGCGCGACAGAAATCATCCCTGCGTTTTCATCTGGTCGCTGGGCAATGAGGAATTTTCCATACAGGATCAACCCATCAGCTTTTCACTCATGAAAAAGATGACGCGCATCGCAAAAGCATTGGACGATACGCGCCCCGTCACCTATTCCGGCAACAACGGCGCAAATTTCATCGGCGCAAACGCGGCCAGCGAAGTGCGCGGCGTAAATTACATAAGAAACGACGACGGTAAGGGCGGAGAGTGGCTGAAAAGGTATCACGAAGATCACCCCGATCAGCCTATCATCGGAACAGAAGAAGCAAGCTATGTACTAAGCCGCGGCGGCGCAAGGACGGATTTTGGCGCGAGCAGGCTTGATTCCACCGGCCTTGTCACGATGCCTTGGGGCTCAACGCCCAAGGGCTGGGTCAAATATTTTGAGGAGAGGGACTATCTTGCCGGAAGCTTTATGTGGACGGGCTTTGATTATCGCGGCGAAGCCAACCCGTTCATCACTGCAAACGTGTCCTCGTCCTTTGGTACGATCGACCTTTGCGGCATGGAGAAGCCTCCGTTTTATTACTACAAGGCATGGTGGACGAACGAAGCTGTCTTAAAAATCGCGCCCCACTGGAATTTTGAAAAGGGCGAAACGGCGGAAATTTCCGTGTTTACCAACCTTGACCAAATCACGCTTTTTGTTAACGGAAGAAGGATAGAAACGCGCAAGGTCGAAAAATACGACGCGCCTCTTTTCCACATTCCGTTCGAAGCAGGCGAAATCAGCGTAATCGGTGAAAAGGACGGGAAAACCTATTCCGATTCCATCAAAACCGCATTCGAAGAAAAGAGAGCCTGCGCCGCATGCGTGTTGAGCGCGGAAAATGACGACGATATTTCTATTTTCGAAATCACAGCGCACGATGAAAACGGCGTGTTCTGCCCGCTTTCCGATAAAGAAGTTGCGCTTTCCGTTCAAAACGGCGCAATCGTTGGCGTTGGAAACGGTGATCCTGCGTCATTGGACGACGAACAGGTTTTCCCGGCGGAAAAAGCCGTGTTCATTCGCACCTTCATATGCGAAAACGCGCTTTACACCGTGCCGCATAAAGCGAAAAACCATCTGAGACCGCGCTATGACTATCTGGAAATCGAAGAAGATATGCATGGCTTTTCCGACGACCTTCGCCGCGTGGCGCGTTTCAGGGACAGCAAGAATCCGCCCGTAACGCGCACCTTTGAAACGGTTGTTTCCGGCGTTTCGGGATATGAATACATTGAGTTTGAGCGTTTGGGCGGAAACGCAAAAATCTTTGTAAACGGCGAATTTGTCGGCGACAACATAACGTCGGAGGGCCGCGTGACCGTAAGCCACGCGCGTCCGTACCGCTTTTCGGCGAATTTTAAAAAGGGCGATAATGCGATTACCGCCGTCATCGAAACCTGCGAGGACAGCGATCCGCCTATGTCCGGCTATGTCAAGATCGGAAAGGCGATAAAGCCTGAATGGAAAGTGCGTCTCCATTTCGGAAAAGCCCGCGTGTTTGTGAAGCCGGAGGCCGTAAAAACGGCGGAGGTTTCAGCCGAATTCACTGAATAATGAATCGGAACCCGGGCCGATGTGGGCATCGGCCCCTGCGATGGATGCGAAACGGTTTTGAAGGGGAAAATGAAAAAGATGAGTCCGATTCGTCATGCTGATAAAAGCGATATCTGCCGCCTTTCGGAAATCGAGGTTTTTTAATTATCGGCTGAATTTCTATCCAATTTTTCTGTGCGACGAATTTTATTTTCGGGAATACACAACGGACGCGCTTTCGAAAATGTACATGGAGAATCCTGCTGTTCTTAAAAACACCTTTGTATACGACGACGGGTGCGTGAAGGGGTTTATCCGCATAGAAAGCGGAGAAATTCAAAAACTGTTTGTCGAGCCGCCGCTCTGCAGCAGGGGAATCGGGGCTTGCCTTTTGCGCTTCGCCGTCGCGGAAAAGGGCGCAAATACGCTTTGGGCGCTTGAAAAAAACGTTCGCGCCATCGCGTTCTACGAAAGGCACGGTTTTACAAAAACAGGCGACAGAAAACCCGAGGACGACACGGACGAATATCTTATCCGGCTCGAAAGGAAATGAGATTATGCACGCAGTACATGAAAACATCACCATCCGAAACGCGGAAAAGGCGGACTGCGCACAGCTGGCTGCGTGGTGGAACGACGGAAGCGTCATGGCGCACGCGGGCTTTCCGATGGGATTAAATACGACCGAGGAGAAAATCGCCGAAAGTATTTTAACCGACACGGACAACACGCGCCGCCGCCTGATCCTGGAATATGAAAACGCGCCGATCGGCGAAATGAGCTTTCGGAATATTGGAAGCGGAAGCGTTGAAATCGGCGTCAAAATCTGCGAAAAGACGCATCAGGAAAAGGGGATTGGGCGAAAAGCCGTGAGCCTTCTCATAAAGACGCTTTTTGATATGGGGTTCACAAAAATTGTTCTTGACACCAATCTTAAAAACACCCGCGCCCAGCATGTTTATGAGCTGCTCGGCTTTCGGAAAACGGGCGTGCGCATAGATTCATGGCGCGACCAAATGGGAAATCTTCAGTCCGCAGTGGATTATGAACTGACGCAGGCGGATTTTCACAGTTTCATTTAAAGCATACGCGGGGCGATTTTTCGTCCCGTTTTTTCCCGGAAACGCATTTCAAAACCATCCTTTTCTTATCTGTATAATCATTTCATCGAAATTTCCCATTGACAAACAGAAAAATCCGTGCTATGATCTAACTCCGTTGCTCGAAGTACCATAAGGACCGACCTCAATTCTGCCGTTTGCTGAAGGAGGGCGTTTTTTTATGACGAAGGTAACTGCATTCCCGGTCATTGATCTTGCGAAAACCGGCCGCATGATCGAGAAAAGCCGCAAGGCGGCCGGTCTGTCGGTCAAGGATATTCAGACCTATTTCGGGTTTGAATACCCGCAGGCGGTCTACAAGTGGCAGCACGGAGAGTGTCTGCCCTCGGTAGACAACCTGTTGGCCCTCTCGAGGCTCCTCGGGAGGCCAATGGAAGACCTTCTGGTCTATGAGGACCAGGAGGTTCCATATTTTTTGGGAAAGCATGTCTTGAACAAAACCTCTTCTGCGGATTACCAATGGTCAAGGACGGGTTTTCCGTCTTTTTTTTGCATAAAAAAAGCACCCGTCACCACCGGATGCGCGATTTTTCGTCGTATCTTTTATGTTCGGTTGTTATCAGGCATGAATGACCTCGTAGCGTTTTCCGTTGAGAACGCGCAGCATGTGGCTCATGGGCGTTACGTTTCCGTCAAACTTCTCCGTCAGGGTTGCTGCACTTGCACCGCTGGTCAGGGCCGCGCCTTTGGTGTGCGCCTGAACGGGCGTCTGCATCTGCCAGCTGTTGACGTTATGGAACACAACGGCAGGAAGGCGATAGCCTGCGTTTTCAAACTTGCGGCGTGCATTTTCGAAGATGGTTTCATCCGGTCTTTGAATAGCCTCGTTGAATTCCATATCCGAAAAAATGTACAAAACCTCGGGAAGCTCGTCCTGCGGCGCGTGTGCCTTGACGGCCGAAACCAGAATCAGGTCAAAAACCCTCTCAAGGTCGGTGCTTCCGCCCCAGGGCGCATTGCTCAGGTAGCGTAATTTATCCGAAAGCGTATTTCCCTTGATTTCCATAAGCGTCGGGAACGTGTTAAAGGTGATGAACATGTTGTGAAACAGGCCCTTGCACCTTTCAGCACAATAAATTCCCATCGCCTGAGATATGAGAGCGGGGGTAACGGCGTCTTTTCGGGTATAGTACATGGAGCCGGAGGTATCGATAACGCTCAATGCATTCGCGCTTCCCACTTCAAAACGCATGCTTTCCCACAGCATTTCGAGCGTTTTTCCGCCTTTTGCTTCATTTACCACCCATCCATTTTTAAAAAATGGACGCAGGATTTCATAGGGGAACAATGTATCGGCATGCATCTGTTTATCCAGATTTCCGACATCCCGAAGGTAGGCGTCGAATCGCTCGCCGTCGTGCTTTTCAAAAGCGCAGCGATATTTTAGCATCGCCCCTGCAGGTACCGCTTCGTAGTTGATTTTTTCCGGGGTCTTTTTTGTCAGATACCTTTCGGTCAGACAAATATTGGCCCGAAGGGAAGAAAGCATACGTCGATAGCTCTTTTCGTCCATGGAAAATTCTTCGGCAAGGCGTTTTCCCATCGCGCAGGTTTTTTTGCTTGAAGCATTGACGGAGGGCAGCCACTTTGCAAGAAGCGAAATGGGCGCGGCCTTCTGTCCGTTTTCACGCAGGCGGAGGCTTTCAAGGTCCTTTTCAAGCTGCTCCTTGATGACGGAAACGGCTTCTTTTTCGGCGGGCGTGTTAAGCAAACACATCATGTCGTCCCAGCGGCCGTATTCAGCGATGTAACGAACGTTTTTCTTCGCAGATTCAGGCCAAACCTTTGCAACATGCCGAAGGAGCGTTCTGAACAGCTGTCTTTCGCCCATGCCCTGACGAATATCCCTTACATGAAACAACAGCTTCATGGCGAGATCAGGCGTTTCGATGTAGGCCTTTTCAAAAAGCCTGATCTGGTCTCGCTTTCTTCGGTAGCGCATGCCGCCGGAAACCGCGAAAAAGTCCAGACACGCGTCGCCCGAGGTACTGTGGGTAACTGCGCCGTTCAGAGTTGAGGTCAGATTGAATTCCGTTTTCATCTGCTCTTTAAAGCTCATATTTTTTCTCCTTTCCTCAAAAGCTGACGGCATCTCAGCCGCCGCGAAGCACAGCTTTCTTCTCAATCTGACCATTCGTCCGGGGGATTCCGGCAAAAAAAGGATCAAAAAACCGCGCAATGATCCCAAGCGCGAATTCTTTGGCAAACAGTCGGATCTTCTCCCTTCATGCCATGAGAAGAAGCCGGAAACGCACCGCGAGTTTCACGCCATGCATCCCGTTTCCGCTGCCTGCGGAGAGCCTTTATAGCTCCCGCATCCTGTCAGGTTTTTAAAGTTGACTGTCCTTCCCCGTTTCGGGAAAAACGTTGGCAGCCGTTTCCGTTTGGCCCGCCGTCCGATGTTTCATCGAAATCCGGTTTGGGTTTTACCCAACCTCATGCAAACCCCGTTCCGTTGCTTAACATGAGGCCGCCTGATTTCTCCGTCCGACCGGACCTTGCGCCGCCCTTCACATCCGCTGTGAGCCGGATGCAATGAAATAACCGACAATGAAACTCAGAATTTTTTTCACGACGCTTAAATTCAATCAATTATGATCAATTCTTATGCGTCAGAGACCCAACTGAACTCAAACCTCCTTAGGGAACGGTTCGGTCGATGGTAATTGCCAACTTCACAGAAAATACCTTCTGCCGTTTGATAAAAACCACTGGGAATCTCTCTGCTGTATGCGCCGATTCTGATAAACGGCGTCGGTTATTCCGAAGTCTGTCGTCTGCCGGGACTTCTTCGCCGTGAGGTTTCATCCCCTGACGATGGATAAATGATAGCACAGGTTTCTTCGTTTGTCATTAAACCCGTAGTTTAAACTGAAAACGACATTTTGTCCCCAAACAGCAAAAATCCCGGGCATCTTCCCGGGATTTTCGCTTGCGGTTATAGTGTTTTTTGTCCGGGGCCTTGCGGGTAATGGGAGAGATGCCCCAGACGGCGCGCTGCTTACTGTCCATTTCTTTTCGCGCCTTTTTGCTCATCTTCTCCCGGGCGATGAATTTGTCCATGATGGGCGTCCTCCTTTTCGTTTGTTATGTAAGAATACCACAAAAGAAGAACGCTGTCATTAAACCTGTGGTTTAAAACTTTTTGTTATCTCTCCCTCAGTCAAAATCTGCGATTTTGCCAGCTCCATCATCAGAGGGAGCCATTCGGTATATGAAGTTTTTGATGCCTTTCTGTAGGGGCGGGCATTGACCGCCCGCTGTTACGAATGACGCCAAACGCAAAAACCCGCCCCCCTGCGCCTGAAACACATAGGTTTCCTTTGGCAGGAGGCGGGATTTTTTTATTCCTTTAAAGCCTGATGTGGGCGCTTTTCCGGCTGCGCTTTATTCCGCCTTCGGCTCTGCGGCCTTCTTGGCTCTGGGCTTGCGCTTGGGCTTTTCTTCGGCCTCGGCGGCTTTGGCTGCTGCCTTGGTTCTCGGCTTACGCTTGGGCTTTTCCTCGGCCTTGGTTTCTTCGGGCGCGGGCTCAACGACGGGCTCTTCGATCGCTTCCTCGGGCTTATCGGCCTCCAGGATGCTTTCGTAAAGGGCAAGATACTTCTTCGCGGACTGATCCCAGCCATATTCGCCCTTCATGGCGCGTTTGGCTAAGCCGTTAAAGATCTCGCGCTTGTTTTTATAAAGGTCGGCAGCGCGCTCGATGACATAGAGCATGTCGTGCGCGTTGTAGTTGAAGAAGCTAAAACCGTTTCCTTCGCCGGTAAACTCGTTGTAGGCCAGGACGGTATCTCTCAGGCCGCCGGTTTCGCGGACGATGGGCAGCGTGCCGTAGCGAAGAGAAATGAGCTGCGAAAGGCCGCAGGGCTCAAACATGGAGGGCATTAAGAACATGTCCGCGCCGGCATAAATGCGGTGCGCGAGGCCATGATTCATCTGGAAGCAAGCGGCCAGACGACCGGCGTATTTCCACTGCGCCCAGCCGAACAGATCCACATACTTGCTTTCGCCCATGCCGAGCACGACCAGCTGTGCGCCGGTAGCCATGATGCCGTCCAGCACGCGCTCGATGAGGTCGAGACCCTTCTGAGAGGAAAGGCGGGAGACGATGCCGATCACGGGGGCGTTCGCGTCCTCGTTAAGGCCAAGCTCCTTCTGGAGGGCAAGCTTATTCTGAACCTTCACTTCAAAGGTTTCGGCGGTATAGTTGTAGTCGATCAGCGCATCGTTTTCGGGATCGTACTCGATGGTATCGATGCCGTTTAAGATGCCGGAAAGGAAGGCTTTTCTGGAACGGAGCAGCCCGTCCAGACGTTCGCCGTAATAGGGCGAGAGAATTTCCTCGGCATAGGTGGGAGAAACGGTGGTGACGCGGTCGGCGAACACGATGCCGCCTTTGATGAAGGAGGCCTGACCGTAGAACTCAAGGTTGTCGGCGGTGTAGGCCCAATCGCCCAGCGCCAGCAGCTCTTCCGTCATGTGGATGGGATAGAGGCCCTGGAACTGGAGATTGTGGATGGTGAACACGGTCTTGATGTCATGATACAGGGGCAGCGCCTGATACTGCGCCTTGAAAAGAACAGGGATAAGGCCGGTCTGCCAGTCGTGGCAGTTTAGGATATCGGGCACGAAATCAATCTTGGAGATGGCTTCGAGCACGGCCTTGGAGAAGAAGGCAAATCTTTCGCCCTCGTCGCCGCCCTTACCGTAGATGTAGTCGCGGCCGAAATACTGCTCGTTGTCGATGAAGTAGAAGGTTACTCCGTCGTTGACCAGCTTTTCAATGCCGACATACTGTCTGCGCCAGCCGAGATTGATGTAGAAGTAGGTGACGTGCTCAAGACGCTCCCTGACTTCCTGACCGATAGCGCGATACAAAGGGAGAATGACGCGGATGTCCGCGCCGGTTTTGATAATTTCCTTGGGCAGCGCTCCGATGACATCGGCAAGACCTCCGGTCTTGACAAACGGCATGCACTCGGACGCGGCAAACAGGATTTTCATGGGAAGAATCCTCCTACATGTGAATTACGGGGTAGTAAATGATGCGGGAAAACGCATTGTAAGTCTGCGCTATCCGCCAAAAGGCTTCCCCTTGAGGGGAAGCTGTCGCCGAGAGGCGACTGATGAGGTGGACGCGTTTCGATTTTGATCTTAATTGAGCCATGATTTTATTTCGGCTCCACCTCATCCGTCTCGGCTTCGCCGATCCACCTTCCCCTCAAGTAAACGATGATTTAATGAGGTGGTACGATGGCGAATGAATTTTTCGTCAGATGCAATTGCAAAAATCGAAGGTTTACTGGAGGTAAATCGAGATTTTTGCGAGCAGCAGATGGCGGAAAAGGCATCGCC
>JAFWZN010000122.1 GCA_017522345.1 Clostridia bacterium
AGCTTTTCATCCAGCATCGTTTTGATCACGTGTTCTTTGAATTCCGCTGTATATCTCTTGTGCGGTACTCCCTTAGACATAAAATCACTCCCCACTTGTTTTTCAGTATACCATACTGTCTAACAAATGGGGAGCAGTTCAGAAACAAAAGCGCCGGTCATTTTGGATTTATGCGTTTTTTTCGTAGATGAGTCTAAGACCCTTTAACGTCAAGAGGCCGTCCAGCACGTTGATTTCGGGACATTCCTCCCGGATCAGCACCGCCATTCCGCCGGTCGCGACGACCTTGCAGTCGCTTCCCAGCTCATCCTTCATGCGCTTGATGAGGTATTTTACAAGCCCGATATGTCCGTAAAGGATACCGGACTGAAGGTTTGAAATGGTATTTTTCCCGATGACGGATGCGGGCTTTACAAGCTCAAAGCGGGGCAGCTTTGCCGTTCTGTCAACCAGCGCGTCCGCCGTGACCTTAAGGCCGGGGCAGATGGCGCCGCCTAAGAATTCGCCCTTCTGAGAGACTACGCCGAAGCTGGTCGCCGTTCCGAAATCAATGTAGATGCACGGGCCGCCGTAGAGCTCATAGGCCGCGACGGCGTTTGCAATTCGGTCGCTTCCGAGCTCCTTGGGGTTGTCGTACTTGATGTGAATGCCCGTCCTGATGCCGGGCGCAACAAACATGGGCGCGCGGCCAAAGTAGGTCATGCACATGTGCTCGATGGTATAGTTGATCGTTGGAACGACGGAAGAAATCACAATGCCGGTGACAAGCGACATATCCATCCTGTGATGTGTGAAAAGGTTTGACATCAGCATGCCGTATTCGTCGCTGGTCATGGTGCGGTTAGTGGAGACGCGCCAGTACGCCGCCATGCGCTCGCCGTCAAACAGCGCGGTTTTTATGTTGGTGTTTCCGATATCCAATGTAAGGATCATGACTTAATAGCTCCCGAATGTGAGTTTTTTCACTTTGTTGAGGGCTGCGACAACAGGAGGGATGATGAAGCATGCGGCAAGCGCCTCAAGTCCGCCCGCGCCGGAGGCGATTACGCTGATAAAGCCGAAGAAATCAAGCCCCTTTATGCCGAGCTTTTGAATGATATCGTTTACGTTAAGACCCGCGAGGCTGTAGAAAATAACCATCAAACTAAGGTAGAAAACCGTATTGGTGAGGGAACCCAAAATCGCGGCGATAGAGTCCGGCAGATAGGGCCTTCGCGCATTTTCTGAAAGCATTGCCTTTACATACCATGTGATCACGGGGACGAGCAGGCGGGGAATAAAGCACATTGCGATCAAAAGCATGGGGCTTTTTGCGCCGAGCGCTGCGGCAAGCGCGCTTGGGGCGGTAAGAGACAGGCCGAATGCGCTGAGCGTCGAGCACAGGCCGAACATAAAGCCCAGAAGCATGCCGCTTTTAAGACCCAAAAACAAGGTTCCGGCAATGACGGGGATATGCAAAATCGTAACGTTGATCGCGCCGAGCGGAATGATGCCGATGGGCGTCATGCCCAGAAGGAAGACGAGGGCGACGAACAGTGCGTTTTGAACGAGACTTCGGGTAGATGCGCTTCTCATGTGAGTACCTCCGTTTGGGTTCCTTTTAAGGATACCGTACGTATTATTGTAGCCGGGAAACAGGGGAAATAATCGGTAAGTGCGATTCCGCAAAAAGGATATCGTTTACCAAATATATTATAGCACATATTTTTCTGTTTGTATTGCGTAAAATATGTAAAATGTGATATGATAAAGAAAAATATGAAGGGAGAAAAAATAATGGCATGCAAGTGTGATTCCTGCGGCGGCGCAGTCGTCGGTCTTCATCATATCGGCGTTCACGTAAAGGATGCGCGCGTCAGCGAGAAATTCTATGTGGAGGACCTCGGATTTGAGAAAACGCACGAGTTTGTGAATGGAAGCACGACGCTGATATTCGTAAAGGCGGGCTCGTGCATTATTGAACTGATTGAAAACATGAATAAGGACGAGCGCCCGGTCGGAACGATCGACCATATTGCGATGGAGGTAAAGGACATCGAGCCTTTTGTCTGCCGCCTGACCGAGAAAATGGTTCCATTTGACACCGGCGTTATTTCCAAGAACGATTGGCTGTTTGGCGGCGCAAAGAACATTTTCTTCAAAGGGCCGGACGGAGAGCGAATTGAATTCTTTGAGATGCCGTAAATGAAGGAGGAGACAAAAAATGGTTAACGTCAAATCGGATTTCACAATTGAAGTAAGGGAACAAATGCGCGGCGGAAAGCTGCACGCCGAAATTACGAAGCTTTCCAAGGAGCTTCCCGAAAACGTGCGCCTGTTTGCGACCATCCGCCTGGTTCCCGGCGCGTCCATTGGCTATCACGTGCATGAAAACGAAACGGAAATGTTCTATTTTGCCGAGGGAAAGGGCATTGTGAAGGACGACGAAGTCGAGAAGGCTGTTAAGGCGGGCGACAGCATGCTGACCTTCCCGGGACACGGTCACGCCGTAGAAAACAACGGCGATAAGGATCTTGTCCTCGTCGCCGTCATCGTGAAGGAATAGATTTATTTGGCCAGCGCAAGCGATGCGTCCTGAATGAAGCGTTCGAAATCGGGCACGCATACATTATTGGAAAGGAACACGGCTACGCACGCGGGGTTCGTAAAAATCACGCCCGTATCGTGCGTAGTTCCGTCGTCCTCTCCGGTTTTGTGTGCGGTTTTGATTCCGAGCGGGCTTAAAAAGAAGGGCATTTTTCCTTTCAGCCGCTGGTTTTTCAGGATGGAAAGCATTTCGCGGCTGGCTTGGGCGCTAACAAGCTTTTCTTCCATCAAAAGCAAATAGAATTTAAGAACGCCTGCGGCTGTGACGGTATTCTGGATGCCGCGCGCCGCGCTTTTTGCATCGAAAAGCTTTCGGCGAAGAATGATTTCGCCAAGGCCATAGGAAGCGAGCGTTCGATTGATCGTATCAATTCCAAGCCTGTCGATCAGAAGATTGGTTGCGGTATTGTCGCTCACGATGATCATGAGCGTTACAAGGTCAAGGGACGTTGCCTGTACATCTTTATGCATGTAGGTCAGCGCGCCGCAAGAGGGCATTTTGTCTTCGTCGCGAACCGTGAACATTTCCTCCTTTGAAAGCTCTCCCGCTTCGAAGGCTCTGAACGCTTCGAGCATAACGCCCAGTTTTATAACGCTTGCGGCGATTAAGGGCATATGCTCGTTGTAAAGCAGGGGTGCGCTTCCGTCGAGATACTGAATTGCGACGGCGGTATCGCCGGGAATTGCTTTGACGGCGGACAGGATTTCATTTTTGAGCATGAAAACAACTCCTTTATGTGAGGTGATTCGATGAAGAAAACCAACATTGCATTTCCTTCGCCTGTGGACGGGCTTCTGATCGACGCTGTTTTGGCGGTCCCGGATGGGGAAGTGAAGGGCGTAATCGTAATGGCGCACGGCGTTAAAGAGTACAAGGAAAGATACAATCGAATGATGGAGATCTTTACGGATGCCGGATTTGCGTGCGCGATGAATGACCACCGCGGCTACGGGAAGAGCGTGAAGGCCGCCTCCGATTACGGCTACACCTATTCGGCAGGCGCAGAAGGCACAGTCAAGGATTTTGCCGCGCTTGAGAAAATGGTTTCAAAGCGCTTTCCGGGCGTTAAAGTATTTTTGTACGGACACAGCATGGGAACGCTTGTCGCGCTTAACCATCTGAAGCATGCCTCGACGCGGATTTCGGGCGTTGTGCTGTCGGGGCTTCCCGCAAACACGCCCGCCGCAAAAGCGGGCAGGCAGTTTTTGAAACTGCGCCGCAGATTAAAGGGCGACAGATTCATGGATGAAAGCGCGAGAAAGCTGATGTTCTCGGCGTACGACGCAAAATTCAAGGATGAAAACCTTCCAAACGCATGGCTGAATTCCGATAAGGCTGCCGTTAAAGCGTATAACGACGATCCGCTTTCGGGCGGCTGCGCGACGGTGGACGGGTATATGTCGCTGATTGATTTGTTGATCGGCGCGTATTCAATCAAGGAATACAGGCTCGTCAGCAATCTTTTGCCGATCGACATTTTTGTCGGCGAGTTCGACCCCTGCGCGGGCTTTGCAAGCGGCGCAGAAAAAAGCCTTGCCTTTTTAAAGAAGGTCGGTTTTGTGAAGACAAACCTTCATGTTCTTAAGGGAATGCGCCACGAGATACATAACGAGCCGGGTGGAGAAGAGGTCATGAAGGCGTTTGTCAAGGCGTTTACGGATTCTCTGTAAGGTTTTTAAGGTGAATAACCGCGCGTTTTTTGAGCGCTTCCGTTTCGTTTTGAACCTTCTCCCGGATAACGTCGTCCAAAAGCTTTTCAAGCACAATGCCGACGGTTTTTCCCTTTGCGCCCATCTGAAGAAGATCGCGGCCGGTAAAAAGCAGATCGCGAAGCGTAAGGCATGCGTTTTCCTCAATGGCGCACTCGTATTCGCGCTTGAGAGAGTCGACATAGCGAAGCTTTTCTGTAAGCATTTCGGGGTTCTGACCGTAAAAATCCGCGCGGATGACTTTGGTCAGCATGGGAAAGAGGTCTTTACCGATTCGGGAAATCTGCCGCCGGATGTTTATACGCTTTTCGGGCACGCGAAGATCGTGCTCGAGAACGAGCTTTGTAACGGTCTGAATGGTGGCGCGGTCGCTTTTCAGGCGAAGAAGCGTTTTTTCTGCGATAGCGGCGCTTACAACCGGGTGGCCGATAAAATGATCCACGCCCTTTTCGTCCGTCGTCTTCTTTTCGGGCTTGCCTGCGTCGTGAAGAAGCATGGTCAGTCGATACACGGGCTCTGAGGGTGCTGCGGCTACGGTTTTGACCGTGTGCGTCCATACATCGTATACGTGATGCGGGTTGATCTGAGGCAGCTTATACATGGGCTTGAGCTCCGGAAGCACGGTAAAAATGATTTCGGGATAGTCAAGCAGTATGCGCTCGGCGCCTTTTCCGCAAAGGAGCTTTTTAAGCTCCACAAATATGCGTTCTTCTGACACGTTTTCAAGCGTCGGGGCCAGACGATTCGCAGCCAGTGCGGTTTCTTCGTCGATGGTGAAATCATACGTGGACGCAAATCGAACGGCGCGAAGAATTCGAAGCGCGTCTTCGGTAAAGCGCATTTCAGGATTTCCGACGGCGCGGATTACGCCGTTTTTAAGGTCGTCCTTTCCGCCGAAAAGGTCGATAACGCCCTCATTGGGATGCGCAGCCATTGCGTTAACGGTGAAATCCCGGCGCATGAGATCGTCTTTTAAATTGCTCACAAAATGAACCGAGTCGGGGCGGCGATGATCGGTGTATTCTCCGTCGACGCGGTAGGTTGTAATTTCATAGCCTTCGCCGTTTATAAGCACGGTGACCGTTCCGTGCTGGATGCCGGTTTCAATGACGCGTTCCTTTTTGAAAACGCGCTTGATTTCATCCGGCAGCGCAGACGTGGTCAGATCCCAGTCGTTGGGCTGTTTATCTAAAAGCGCGTCGCGCACGCAGCCGCCGACGGCATAGGCCTCGAACCCCGCGTCGTTTAACTGGCGGATGATGCGCAAGACCGCTTCGGGGAACTTGAACATTTTATTACCTCCTTGAGGGATATGAACTTAATCATAAACGCGAAACCGCTTTTTGTCAATTGGAAAGGGGAGAAGAACGTGAGGATTTTGTCTATTGGCAACAGTTTTTCGACGGATGCGCAGTATTGGCTGAAAGATATCTTCGAGGCCGGCGGCGTCAAGGTCGACTTGTGGAATCTGTTTATCGGCGGATGCAGTCTGGAAAAACATATGGAAAACGTCGCTTCGGGCGATTGTGCATATGACCTGCTTATCGACAGCAAGGTCGCCGGAAAAAGCAGTATCGAAGCGGCGCTCAGATGCGGACCATGGGATTACATCACTCTTCAGCAGGCCAGCGGGTTTTCCGGGCTTTGGGAGAGCTATGAAAATACGCTTGTTCCCTTGTATAATTATGTGAAATCACTTGCGCCGGAGGCGGAAATCGTCATTCATGAGACGTGGGCGTATGAAAAGACAAGCGCCCATCCGCATTTTGAGTGGTACGAAAGCGATCAGATGAAAATGCATCAGGCGCTTAAAGGCTGCTATGAACGCGCGGCAAGGGAAATCGGCGCAAGAATCATTCCGGTCGGAGATGCGGTTGCCTATCTCAGAGAAAACGCGCTTTTCGATGTGGAGAAAGGCGGCGAGTCGCTCTCGCGCGACGGCTTTCATCTGTCCTTTGTCGCGGGCAGATATTTGGCGGCGGCGGTCTGGTATGGCTTTTTCACGGGCAAGGATATCAGGGAAAATGATTTCATCCCTGCGCGAAAGCATCTTATTGGTTTGAAGGACGGAAAAGCCGTATTTGAGAAGATTGCGGCGGATATCCTGTCCGCAGAAAAGATGGATTTGATCAAAGGCGCCGCGTATGCGGTTCTGAAAGCCTGAGAATTATTAGAACAACACAGCGTGCACAATGAAGGATGTGCACGCTGTGTTGTTTATCGAGGCATACAAAGTATGCAAGCTTATTCCTCGTAGATATGAATTTTCTTTCCGAAGTCGGAGGATTGCGCGGAGGCGAACAGATCGCGCATGGCGTGAATGGATTCGGACGCGTCAAGGCGGCTCGGGCGGTTGTCCAAAATCGCGGAGACGAATTCGTCGATTACGCCGGTGTTCTGAAGCTTGCCTGCCAGCTGGTCCTCGTTGGTCAACTGGTGATCAGGATTTTCCTTAATCACTGTTCCGTCCTTCTTTTCAAGAACCAAGCTATGATCGGGATCGGCGTAGAGCTTGATCACGCCTTCCGTCCCGTAGATGGTTGTGGAGTTGTCTTCCTGACCGTAGTTCGTCCAGCTGACGTGCAGCTGACCGATTACGCCGGAGGGCGTCTCCAAAATGCACATGCCGTTGTCATCGACCGAAATGAGCTCGCCTGTGGGGAGCTTTTTGTCGATGGTTCGAAGCTGAGCCGTAACGGAAGAAATATGCTCGCCCAGAAGGTAGTGAATGAGGTCTACCTTGTGAACGCCCAGATCAGCCATTGCGCCAAAGGCGGCGATGTGCTTGTCGAAAAACCACGTGTTGTTCATGCCCGTCCAGATTTCGGGGCCGGGATGCGCAAAGCAGGTGTGGAAGGAAAGCGCCTTTCCGATGTCTCCGCGAACGATCATTTCACGCGCCTGCGTGTGCGCGGCGGAGAAGCGCTGATTCAGGCCAATGAGCAGATGCTTTCCGCATTTTTTCGCTTCAAGAACCATCTCTTCGCATTCGTGGGGCGTGACCGCCATGGGCTTTTCGCATAGAACATGCTTTCCGGCTTTTAGAAGCTGAATGGTGTTCTGCGCGTGGTGAATGTTGGCGGTGCAAACGCTGACAGCCTCTGCATCGGATGCAATCAGGTCTGAAAGAGAGGAAAATGCCTGTCCGCCGAAATATTCTGATAGGGATTTTGCACGGGTGCAATCGACGTCGTAAAATCCGACGATTTCAACGTTCGGATTCATCTGATATTCGGGCGCATGGCGCAAAGAGGCGATTTTTCCGCAGCCGATAATGGCAACTTTTAATTTCTGCATACGATTTCCTCCGTGCTATTTGTCCTTGCGCTGCATAAGGACCGCGAAAATGATAATTGCGCCTATAAATGCGTTAGAGAGGAAGGCGTCGATGTGCAGAAGAATGACGAGCGTATCCATGATGCCGATGATAAGAACGCCCAGAAGCGTTCCGATGATCGAGCCGCGTCCGCCGGCCATACTGGTTCCGCCGACGACGACCGCCGCGATGGCGCTCATCTCAAGGCCGCTTCCCGCGCTGGCTACGTCAACGCCTCTGAGACGCGCAACCTGCGTGATGGCAGCGATGGCGACGATCAGGCCCATGAGCATGTAGACCTTAATTTTGACCCTGTCGACATTAATGCCGGACAGGCGGCTGGTGCGCTCGTTGGATCCGACGGCGTAGATGTGACGGCCAAATGCGGTATGCTTAGAAATGATATACATGACGACGGCCAGAATGATCCAATAGAAAATCTGAAGGAGCATCAGATCGCCTAAGAATTTGATGGATTCGGGGAATACGACAACCGCATCTTTATCAAAGATACGCGCGATTGCCTGAATGATCTCCTGCAGGGTGGCGTTTGAAATTACCTGGAATTCCTTGGGAACTTCGATCTTGGTGGATTTGGTGAAATACTGCGCAACCGAGCGCACGATGTTCATGACGCCCAAGGTTACAATGAAGGGGGGGACGCGCCCCTTCGTAATGCCGACGCCGGTTAAGCCGCCTAAGATTACGCCGGTCAAAAGGCCCGCGCCGATGGCGATGAGGAAATTCGGCCAGCCGGTCAGACCGTGGGCGGTGAAGAATCCGCTCTGAGAAACGTCTAAAATCACCATGACAACGGTCGCAATTCCGGCAAGGGTTGAACCAACCGCAAGGTCGATGCCGCCGGTAATGATGACAAAGGTCATGCCGAGGGCGACCATGCCGACGGATGCGTTGGAGCGAAGGACGTTTACCATGTTGATAAGCCATTTGCTCGCCCAGTCTCCGTAGGATTCAAAGGCGAAGTTCATGGTGTTGCCGTGCGCATAGGTCAGGATAATGATCATTACGATTGCGGTGATGAAGGTGGAAAAAACGGGAACGTGCTTCCACGCATATGCAAATTTTCCCGGAATCAGGATTGCAATCAGCGCCACGGCCAGAAGAATGACGCCGGTAAGCGTGATAAAGATGTGCGCCTTTCCGATAAGAAGAACAATGCGCTCGGAATTCGAAAGACGGTCGGCTTTGCTGACGGCGGCGGAAGCTTCGAGCGCAAGCTGGGCTTCGTTTACGATGAAATCGGTTTTTTCCTTAAGAGAAGCCGTCATATCCAAAATAAGCTTATGCGCCTGCAAAAACGCTTCCAGCGTTTCGGGGGTATCATGCTTGGATTTCTGGATGGTTTCGCCCGCCCATTCGATATCGCTTCTGGCGTACACATCCTTTACACCCTTAAAGGCGGTATCAAGCTTGGATTCGGCGTTGTTGAGGGATTTGACCGCAGCGTCAAACTCGCTTTTCATCATCTGAAAGACAAGAAGATACGCGGTGTCCTCGACGGAATCCTTTTCGACTTCCATGCTTTCAAGAAGCGCCTTGTATTCTTCTGCGTTTTCAAGAAGCGCTTCTTCAAATGCCTTGAGACCTGAAAGATCCTCGGAGATGCCCTTGGCGGCGTTTAAGAGGCTGTCCACCACTTCGTCATTTATGCTGCCCGCCTGATAGCCGTCGTAAAGCGCCTGAACGGTTTTGAGGGTTTCGGTCGCTTCCTTAATGGCTGCGTCGGTCTGCTTGATGGCGGTTTCTGCCTTTTTAACGGCGGAAGGCGCTGTTTTTGCGGCGGAATCCGCGTGCTTCTGGATGCTGGCTTCGTGAGAAACGGCATCCTTATAACGGACGGCAAGCGCATGATCGGCGGTTTGGAATGTGTTTCCGACGATGCCCGCTGCAATCAGCGCTATGGAAACGATGAGGGCGACTGCGCCCAGAATTCTTGAAAGTTTCATACGCGTTCTTCCTCTCCGATTTGTTCGATTCTGCCACCGGTGGCTAAAAGCATGATGTTGTGATCGGTCAGCTGATCGCCGTCCAGCTCGCCCCTGATTTCGCCGTGGAACATTACGAGGGCGCGGTCGCACAGGCGGATGATTTCCTGCGCCTCGCTGGACAGGATGCAAATGGCCTTGCCCTGCTCGGAAAGGGAGAGAATAATGTCGTAAATCTCTTCCTTCGCGCCGACGTCAACGCCCTGCGTAGGATTGTCGAAAATAAGAATGCCGGGATCGGCGTTGAGCCATTTGGCGAGGACGACCTTCTGCTGGTTGCCGCCGGAGAGGCTTGTGATTTTGTCCTGCATGGAATCGAGCTTGATGGAGAGATTTTTTTTCTGCTTTTCCATTTGCGCCCGTTCTTTTTTGTGGTCGATCAGCATGAGGCGCGAAAGCTCCTCATAGGTGACGATCGACCCGTTTTCGAGGATGGTCAGATCCTTCAAAATGCCGTTTTCCTTGCGGTCTCTGGGAACATAGCCGATGCCGGCCTTATAGGCGCTGCGGGTGGTCTTCATGCGCAGGGATTTTCCGTTTACGATAATTTCGCCCGTGTAGTTCGGGTTTGCGCCGAATACGGTTTGAAAAAGCTCGCTTCGTCCGTCGCCCAGAAGGCCGGTAAAACCCAAAATCTCGCCGCGTCTTAAAGTGAAGGAAATATCTCTGAAGGTTCGACCCGAGGTCAGATTCTTTACAGACAGCGCTTCCGTCGTAATTTCGGCGTTTCTGGAAAGCTTTTCGGTTCTTACGTCGTGACCGATCATGGCGCGGGCGAGAGAGGCTTCGGTAGCGTCCTTAACGTCTCCGCTCAATACCAGAACGCCGTCGCGAAGGACGGAGAAGGTGTGGCAGATGGTCAGAATTTCGGGAAGCTTGTGCGATATAAAAATGATGCTGACGCCTTGGGATGAAAGCGTTTTCATCATGTTGAATACACGTTCAATTTCAACTTCGGTCAGGGACGTGGTTGGTTCGTCCATGATGATGATGGTGGACTCCATCAAAAGCGCGCGGGCGATTTCGATAATCTGCTTATACGAAGCGTCCAGCGTGTGCACCATGGTGCGGGGATCCAGATCCACGTTCATGCGCTTTAAAACCTTTTCGGCTTCGCGGATCATATATTTGCGGTCAAGAAACAGGCCGTTTTTCTTTTCGCGGCCGATAAAGAGATTTTCGTAGATGGAAAGATCGGTGACAAGATTCAGCTCCTGATGAATGAAAGCAATGCCCGCGTTCATGGAATCGCGGGGAGATAAAAATCTCTGAACCTGTCCGTCCAGTGCTATTTCGCCCTTGTCAGCGGGGATAACGCCGCCTAAAATGTTCATCAGCGTCGATTTGCCCGCGCCGTTTTCGCCGATCAGCGCGCGGATTTCGCCCTTTTCAAGGGTTAAATCAACGCCCTTTAATACGATATTGCTGTCGAAGGCCTTTTCAATGCCTTTCATGGTGAGAGACATGCCTGAGGTTCCCTCCTAATGCGTGTTTCCTTCATGAAAGCAGGCCATGACGGGGCTGCCATCATGGCCTGCGAACGGTTTAAAGAATCAATTAATAGGGAGTGTTCTCGTCGAGGAACTCGAGAGCGTTGTCGCGGTCAACGATGGTGGTGGGATCGACGATCAGGTTCTCGATCTCTTCACCATTGATAACGGCTACCATGTTCTCGATGCAGGAAACGATCATGCTGGGGGAGTAGGTCGCGGAAGCTACCCAGATGTTCTGATAGGCTTCGTTCAGCATCATGTTGAAGTATTCCTGGCATCCGCCGCCGCCGGTGATGGCCTTAACGTCGGTGCGGCCGGCTTCGATGATGGCCTGCAGAGCGCCGATGGAGGTTTCGTCGTCGAGGGAGAAGACAGCGTCGATCTGGCTGTAAGCAGTCAGAGCGGCGGTCATGTCGTTGAGGCCGGCTTCACGGGTGAAGTCGGAAGCGATTTCAGCGATGATCTCGATGTCGGGGGCGTTCTCGGCGAGGTAATCCTTGAAGCCCTGCATACGGTCGTCGTTTACGTTGCCAGCGGCGGGCTTGCAAAGAGCGATAACTTTGCCGGCGCCTTCAAGCTTCTCAGCGATGTAGCGGCCGCCTTCATAGCCCATGCCGTAGTTGTCGCCGGTCAGGCAGTACATGGACTCGGCATACTGCTCGTCAACATTGATGATCATGTCGAAGTTGTAGATCTTGATGCCGGCTGCCAGAGCCTTTTCAGCAGCGGTCTCAACGCCGGTGAACTGGGGCCATACAACGATGGCGTCTACGCCGAGGCCGATGAGGGTCTCGATCTGAGAGGACATTTCTTCAGCATCGGAAGAGGTGAGGAACTCATACTTGATGTCGAGGGAGTCGGCAGCAACCTGAGCATAGTAGGCGACGCCGCCTACCCAGCCGTGGGTGGTCGCGGGGGCGAGAATGCCGATGTAGGGCTTGTCTTCTTCGGCCATGGCAAAGGACATCATGCCAACAGCCATCATGAGGGCGAGTACGAGAGCGAGAAGCTTCTTCATGGTGGATCCTCCTTAATATTTCAGGTTTTAAACCTGAATGTATTATAGCATTTTGGAACGTATATTTCAACCGAAAAATGAAGCTTTATAAACGTTTAAGAAATTTGTTCCATTTATACATAAAACAAAAACCGCCCTTTGAGAAAAACAAAGAGCGGAATACAAAATCAATACGGGCTTTCAAACTCGCTTTCAGCTTTTTTGACTGCGTCTTCCAGCGTCATGCCGGTGAAATGGGGCGCATTTAAGTATCTGCCGGATTTTTTGTCGTCCACGAATGCGCCCACGGCGATGCCCGGAATGGCGCTTTCGGGCGCGTTCGGGGCGTTGGGGCCGCCTAAGTCCGTTCTGCACCAGCCGGGATCGGTTAGGTTGATCATGACGTCGGTTCCCTGAACGGTGTGACCTAAGTCGATTGTGATTTTGTCAAGCGCGGCCTTGCTTGCGGAGTAACCCGCCTGATGGGGGTCGAGACGAATGCCGCTGGTCGTGTTCACGATTCTGCCGAAGCCTTTTTTTATCATCTTGGGCAGAAAGTGATACATGATCATCGCGGGGGCGATGGTGTTGATGTTAAAGGATAAAGTGTAGTCGCTGACAGGCGTAGTCAGATATTCCGTGCGGTAGGCGATCTGCATGCCTGCGTTGTTTAGAACGATGTCGACTTCAACGCCGAGTTCGTCAATTTTTTCAAGCATTGCTTTAACCTGATCGAGGTCGGAAAGCTCTGCTTCTACGCAAAAAGCCTTTACGCCCATCTGCGTGACCTCGCTGTACACCTTTTCCATATGGGAGAGCTTTCTTGCATGCAGAATGAGGTTTGCGCCCTTTTCCGCCATCATTTTTGCCGTAAGATAGCCGATTCCGCGGGCTGCGCCGGTAATCAGGCACCAGCGATTTTGCACATTTACCATATGCGTTTCTCCTTTTTATTTGTCTTCCAAAAGTTCGATTGCCGCGAGCACCAAAAACATGTAATGACTTGATCCGCCGCCAAGCACGTATTCCGTTTGCTGCCAGAGAAACGGCCAGGTGAGAAGCTCCGGGAAATCGGGGCGGATGAGCGCCGTTCCCGAGATAACGCCGCCGGGAATATAGGAAAAGTCTGCGCGATTGAGACCATAGGCTGTGGTTGCGGAAACTGCGCCCACGCCGGAAGCAAAGGATGCGGTGTTTGCGCCCGGATGACAGCCCAGAACGAAGTTAAGCGCATTTAAAAGAATTTCCTTGTCAAAAAGATCCGGGAAAGCCTTGTGAAGGTAATAGTATTCATACCCCATGCGCTGAATTTCCCAGCCTGCGCCCCAGATGTGCGGGCGGTAGGGGATGCCGTAGGGCGTTTCGCGGCTTTTCAGGATCATATCTTCACGGACGGCGGACAGCGAGTTTCGGATGGAGGAAGCAAAACGTTCATCCGATAGTTTATGAACGACGCGCGAGAGCACGGAAGCGAGGCGCGAAATGTGCTTAAGGATCATATCTTCCATGGATAGAATGAAGGAGCGGTACGCTTCGTCTTCAAGCGTCAGGTAAAGCTCGATGGCGGCGTGAATCTTCGCGCATTGGGCGTGTTCATCGTCCGCGCGCGTGTTTTCGAAAAGTTCCTTGGCTATATCAATACAATCCATGGACAATTGATCGTTAAAGCCCTTGAGCGCACGGCCTGACGCGGCCAGCTGAGCGGCGGTTGTCAGTTCGCGCGCGGGATTATCCTCGGTAAATACCCAGCGGTCATCGGAATTGCCCTTTATGTTGTCGGTCATGTTTGCGCTGTCGCCGAGCAAAACATATTGTCTTAAATCCGGACAGATGATGCCGCGATAGAGTCTGCCGAGCGATTTGTAAGCGCCGGTCACGGAAAGCGCGCCGTGTTCGATTTGCTGAAGAATATCGTTTTTGCCGTCCGGCTGATGGATTTCTGTGATTTTCTTTTCCTGATCAATGGACGTTTCGTCCCAGTAAACATTGAATGCCTCGTAAGCGGAAGCCAGCGCGTACATTTCGCCTGCCTGCGATTCGATTCTTAAGTCGAAGTCGCCCGCGTCGTGCCAGCCGCCCTGATTAAGCCCCGGAACGGGATCGCCGCTTTTAAATCGGGTCAGCGTAGATGCGCCCTGAACATATCCGTCGATGTGGTTGTAATTGATGGGGGCCATTTTTGCGTCGTCGTCGTGGCACAGACCGTGCCATACGCGGTATTTCTCATTCACACGCATGTGGCACATTTGAACAGGCAGGAAATATTCGAGAACCGGCTGCCATACGCCGCGTGCAAACACGTCCTTCGAAATGGAGAAAATGCTGGAGGCGCTGTCTTTGTAGCGCACAATATACATTCCTTCATCCGTGATCTTGGAAAAATCAAAGGAAAGGTAATTGTACCGTAAGAAATTGCCCCAGACTTCCGCGGGCGCCTGAAGAACGGGTCTTTCGCCTTCGCTTGTTACTTTGAAAAGTGAAATGACGTCATAATCCGTATCGCGCGCATCCAGTTCGATGAGCGCGATCTTTCTCTGAGAGGGCATATAGCCGACCTGCGACGTCTGAACGACAGGCGAATATTTCCAGTCCTTCACGACATTCGGCGTGATTTTCCATTCGATTGCGCCTTTTGCTTTTTCAGGTTCGATATTTTCGCTGATTACGAACCAGCCGTTGTTGTGGTTCATGCGGCCGTCGTAGAGGCTAAGCGTGCCCGAAAGGCTTTCGATGGTGAAGCGGGAATACGGATCGTCCGGTCGCGCGGTAAAGCGTTTTCCGGATGCGTAGGGAAGGGCGATTAAGTCGTCCGCTACGATGGGCGAATATTCGAGCGCGTTTTTGGTCAAATGCTCTTTACTTGCCCTGATTTCACGATCGGGCGCGGGAAGCGTTCCGATTTGAATGTTCGGCGTTTTTCTTTCGGTAGGCGCGTTCGGCTGGCGCGGAAAGATCCCGCCGCGTTCGTCCATGAGCCATGGCTTTCCAAAAAGCTCGCCCGGGAAAAGCTCGATGTTGAAGGCGGCTTTTCCGCAGTATTTTTCCGGGATCGGCTTTTCAAGGTCAAGTTTTACAATGACGCATTCGCCCTCGCCCCTGACTGTCACCGTGTACTCCATTTCGAAATCCGGATAGATCATGGGATTGAAGCCGAGAAGATGATTGTCTTTGTCAGGATAGCGAAGGCGCGTGATGATGGAATTGTTCTTTTCATCGAGCGTTCTTTCGATCTGTTTGGGAAGGGGCTGCCACTGGCCGGGCGTCTGCTCAAGGCGCATGTCGCCATTGGTCAAAACGCGGCGAGCGTGCATAAGAACGCTTACGCCGCTCTGATGACCGGCAGGATATATATCGTCAAAGGCCATTACATCAACGCCGAGGTTCTGAAAATATCCTTTTTTTCCGTCAAGGGCAAAACCGTTCCGCTTATACATTTCGATTTCCTCACAATTTCAAATGATCGTATAAATATTTTATCATGACCGATATGAAATTACAAGAAGTAAGGCGGTTTTCGGTTGATCATCTGTACAGTTGTATGGTATAATTTTGAAAATGAATTCGGAGGACCCAAATGATCAGAGCTTTGTTTTTCGATCTGGACGGAACGCTTTTGAATTCGAAAAAGTGCGTGGACGATACGTCTGTTCGTGCAATCGGAAAGGCGCGCGGCAGGGGCGTCAAAGTCTATTTTGCTTCCGCACGCTCTCCGAGGCTGGATCAGACGCTTTTGTGGACGGACAGGGAATTTTCGCTCTTTGACGGCGGCATTTACTGTAACGGCGCGTGCGCGTTTATAGACGGCGAAACGACGTATACCTTCATGGATGCGGATGTGGTCAGAGACATTATTGCAATCGTCTCGAAATTTAAAAATGTTCATCTGTCTCTTCACATGCCGGATGAAGGATATGCGTTCAACTTTGCACCCGATGCAGGCATGGATCACACATGGGGGCTCAAAAATGCGCGCATAATGCCGATTTCGGATAGAGCCGTTCGATCAACAACCAAAATTCTGGTGTTTTACGATCATCTGACGGATGCAAAAGACGCGCTTCCGAACAGCCTTATCGATGCATTCCGCAGAACAATCGGCAATCGCGCAAGGTTTTACGTGACCGATCAGGGCAAAACCGTGCAGTTTGCGGCAAGGGACGTAAGCAAATTAAGCGCCGTCAAGCGCGTTCAGGAAAGTATGAACCTCAACAACGAAGAAATCTGTGTATTCGGCGACGACGTCAATGATCTTGAGATGATTTCTTATTATAAGCATAGCGTCGCTATGGGGAACGGAGCGGATGCCGTCAAGGAAAAAGCGGGTTTTATCACAAAGAGCAATGATGAAAACGGTATCGCATTTGCGATTGATAATTACATATTGAATGGGGAGGACGATCAATGAAAAAGGTTCTTGTAATGGCGCTTGCATTTTTTCTGATTGCAGGCAGCGCCTTTGCGGGCGTGTACGAATCGGATTTTTCCGAGGGAACGGACGGATGGTATGCAAGGGGCACGGGCGAAACGGTTGTATCGCTTAACGAACTTGGCCTTTATACCTCCGGAAGAACCGCCGCGTGGAATTCGCCGGGCAGGCAGTTTCCGCTGATTCCGGGTGAGGAATATGTGATTTCCGTAGAAGTCATGCAGGAAGAGCTTGATACGGCGGAATTCATCCTGTCTCTTGAACGCACGAAGGCCGGCGCGGCAAGCTACCAGAACCTCGTGTTTGCCGACGCCCAAAAGGGCGAATGGACGACCATGTCCACAACCTATCTTGCCGGCCAGTACGAACAGTTTGTTTTGTACGTGGAGGGGGCGGGCCTTGCGTCCTTTACGATGAGAAACTTTGTTGTCGAGGGTCTTTTTGAGGGCGAAGAGATTGTGGAAGTCAATGAAGAGCAGCTGGTTCTTAAAAACGATAAGGAGCGAAAGCAGATGTTTGACAGAATGGAGCTTAAAAAGACCTTGAAGCTGACCGGGCAGAACAACCCCCTGTTTACCCAGCGCTTCGGCGCGGACCCGGGCGTGCTCGTGTGGAACGACAGATTGTATGTTTATACCACGAACGATGTGATTGAAACAGACGCGCAGGGAAACGTCGCTCAAAACACCTACGCGAAGATTGACAAGATTAACGTAATCTCCTCCGCCGATCTTGTCAACTGGACGGATCACGGGGCGATTTACGTTGCGGGCGTCAATGGCGTTGCCGGCTGGGCGAGCAATTCCTGGGCGCCGTGCGCCGCGCACAAGGTGATTGACGGAAAGGACAAATTCTTCCTGTATTTCTGCAACGGCGGAAACGGCGTGTCTGTTCTTGTCGCGGACGATCCTGTAGGCCCGTTTACCGATCCCCTCGGACATGGCCTTATTACGCGCGCAACGCCCAACTGCGCAAACGTTCTCTGGCTGTTTGATCCCGCGGTATTCGTCGATGAGGACGGCACGGGCTATCTCTATTTCGGCGGCGGCGTTCCCGACGGCATGACCGCCAATCCCGGCACCATCCGCTGCGTACAGCTGGGCGAGGACATGATTTCCATCGTCGGCGAACCGAAGGTGATCGACGCGCCCTACGTCTTTGAAGACAGCGGAATGAACAGAATCGGCGATACCTACTATTATTCCTACTGCTCCAACTGGAATACGAACGGGAACGATCTGGGCATTACAAACGGCGCGATCGAATATATGACATCTAAAAGCCCCATGGGCCCGTTTGAGTACGCGGGAGAGCTTTTCGTAAATCAGGGCCGCTTTTTCGGCCTTTACGGCAACAACCATCACTCCATTGTGGAATTCAAGGGCCAGCATTACCTTGTCTATCACAACCGCCCGGCCGAAAAGGCCATGGGCATCACGGGCAACTACAGAAGCCCGCAGATGGACACGATTACGGTTAATGAAGACGGCTCCTTAGCGCCGGTTCGCGGCACGATGACGGGTATTGCCCAGCTTGAAAATCTGAATCCCTATGAGAAGATTCCTGCAACCACAATCTACCGCGAAGCGGGCGCCGAAGTGGAAGGATACGCCGACAACGCGGTTCTGAAGGCAGGAAACGGCAGCTGGATTCAGGTAAAGGGCGTGGCTTTCAGCGAAGGCGCAAAGACGTTTACGCTGAAAGCCTCCTCCAAAACCGGCGGCGCGGTGCGCGTGGCGCTTGACAGAACCTTCGGCGACGTGCTGTGTGAAATTACCATTCCCGCGGGCAGCGAAGGCGTGGAGTTCACGGTGGATTGCGCCAAGGCCAAGGATGTTCACGACCTGTACATCATCTTCGCGGGAAATGTGGAAGCCGAGTGGTGGCAGATACAGAAATAGCGTCCCGTGCAGGAATCCGCCTGCTGAAAAGCTGTATTTTTGATAATAGTAAACGAAGGGCCGCGTCCTGCTGGATGCGACCCTTCGTCTGATTGATGGGTTTAAATCAATACTTGCTCTTTAAGAATGCGACGGCCTTCTTGATGTCTTCTTCAGGCTGCGCGCCGACTTCGCGCTCGATGGTAAGGAAGCCTCTGTAACCGATGTCTTCGAGCGCCTTGAGATACGCGTCGTAGGGAACGCTGCCCTCGCCCAGCGGGACTTCAAGGAACGCGGGGTCAGTGACAAGCGCGTCGTCACGGACCAGGCCGTAGACTGCTTCGGGATTCGGGCGGCGCAGCATCTTGCCGTCCTTGGCGTGGGTGTGAACGATGTAATCCTTGAGGTTATGAACCGCGCCAGCGGGATCGTCGCCGGTGACCATGACGAGGTTGGCGGGGTCCAGGTTGACGGCTACGCCGGTGGAATGGAGGGTGTCGAGGAAGCTCTTAAGGGTAAGGGAGGTTTCGGGGCCGGTTTCAATGGCGAAATGGGCCTTTACGCTGTCGGCATACTGCGCGAGCTCGCCGCAGGCGTCCTGCATGATCTTAAAGCGAGGATGATTGTGATCCTCGGGAACGACGCCGATGTGGGTGGTTACGATGTCGGTTTCAAGATCCTTGGCAAGGTCTAAAATGCGCTTGCTCTTTTCAACGAGCATGGGATTATCTTCCTTGTTGCCGAAGCCGTGTCCGAGGTCGCCGCAGAGCGCGGAGATCACGAGGCCGCGTGCCTTGACTTCCTTTAAGAAGTTCTTGCGCTTTTCGCCAACCAAATTCTCGGGAGACATTTCACCGCGGGTTGCGTACACCTGAATGCCCTGAGCGCCCAGAGAAGCGACGATATCCAGCGCCTCCAGCGCAGGCTTTTTGAAGCAGTCGAGAATAATACCGATCGGGAAATTATACATGATAAAGCACTCCTTTTAGGAAAAGTTGTTTTTATACGCCACTATTTTACCCCATCTAAATATCAAATGCAAGATGAAAAAAGAACTTTCGGATAAAATAGGTTGTGTGAAAAATGTTTGAATGATATAATTGTATCAAAAATTGGTTTTCGGAGGCACTATGCTTGGAATTATTGTAATGGCGTTATTTATGTTTTTTGGTGTTTTACAGGCGCTTTCTGTGTTCCGCGAGCGCGGTTTGACGGTAAAAATGTGGCTTGGCATGGTAATGGGTCTGATGGAAATGATGTGGTTTCCTTCGATTTTCGCCTATATTTTTGACTTTACCATGACCGCGCAGATTTGGGCGCTTTCATTGTCGGCGGCGCTGTCGGCTGCGTCCTGCGTTTGGATGGCGAAAAGGAATAAGCCCATTGTGAAAACAGGGGATAAGGACGTCGATTTTGCGTTTGTGCTTCTTGTAGTTTTTCCGGCGATTTTAGTAACTGCGTTTCTTCAGTACACGCATACCTTTGTAAATGTTGACGGCGATCTGCATGTAGGGCAGAGCACCTATGGCGATCTTTGCATGCACGCGGGCTTTGCAACGGGCCTGATCGGGCAGAGCTATCCGCCGGAGTATACGATTCTTCCCGGAACGCTTCTGGGCTATCCTTTCCTTGCAGACGCGCTTTCAAGCACGATGATTCTCTTTGGAACGCCCCTTGCGCCTGCTTTGTATGTTCCGGGCACGGTTATGTGCGCGCTTTTTTATATGGGCTTTGTGATTTTTGCGTGGAAGCTTACGGGCAGTAAAGCCGCCGCCGCGCTTTCGTTTTTTCTGTTTTTCTTCTCGGGCGGACTGGGCTTTACGCGCCTTTTCGATGAAAACGGTTTGAACGAATGGGTTGTTTCCGATACGCTTTTCGGGTTTTATAAGGCGCCCACGAATTTGCCCGCGGAAAACCTTCGCTGGGTCAACGCGCTTTGCGATCTTCTGATTCCGCAAAGGACGCTGATGGCAGGCTGGATGTGCCTGATGCCGTGCCTGTATTTGCTGATAACCGCCATGCGCGAAAGAAGAATGAAGCTTTTTGTGAGCTTGGGCGTTTTTGCCGGCGCGCTTCCCATGATCCATACGCATTCCTTTCTAGCGCTTGGTATGATAAGCTTCGGCGCGCTTTTGTATACGATCGTGTTCCGCAAGGAAAGAAAAAATACGCTTATACTGTTTGGCGCATATGCGATTTTGGCGTGCGGCCTTGCCGCCTACCAGCTGTTTACGTGGACGTTTCCGCAGACCATGGACGGCGGCTCATTGCGCATTCAGTTCAACTGGGTCAACAGTAACGGAAAAGGCGGGCTTATTGACAATTATTTCTGGTTCTGGATCAGAAATGTCGGCATAATGTATGTTGTGCTTCCCTTCGCAGCGGTTTTTGCAAGGGACAAAGCGGCTCGCGCATTGTCCTTAGGCGCGCTGGTCGTATATCTGATTTCCGAGTTTGTTCTGTTTCAGCCCAATGAATACGATAACATCAAGCTGTTTTACGCGGCTTATCTTGTGATGCTGCCCGTTGGCGCAAATGCTGTTGTCAATGTTTTTAATGGGCTCTGGAAAAAAGGACGATGGGCATGGCTTGATTCCTTCAAGCGCGCGCTTGCCGCTTTTTGCGCATGGGCGTTTCTGTTTGTTTCGGCTTTCTCGGGTTTTGTCACGATCGCACGCGAGGCTGTGTCCGACCTGCAGATTTTTTCCTCCGCGCATCGGGAGGCGGGGCAGTATATCTTTAAGAACACGCCCGTCGATGCTGTTTTTCTGACCAAGAACAACCACAACAATGCGGCCAATGTTTTAGGCGGCAGAAGAATTGTCTGCGGAGATTCTTTGTATCTGCATTTCCACGGCGTCAATTATGATGAAGCCGAAAGCGATATGTATCGCATGCTCCAAAATCCCGAGGAAAACCAGCAGCTTTTCGAGAAATACGGCGTGGATTATGTGTATATCTCCTCCTACGAGCGGAGCGCGGGCGCGGACGAAGAAGCGTTTGAACGTCTGTATCCGATGATTTACGAGGGCGCAGATTGGTACGAAAAAGTCCGCATTTTCGCCATAAATGATAAATAAACGTCGTTTGTTAATTATATAAACGCAAATATAAACGAAGAATAACTTGCATTTGTGTCAGGAATGTTATAAAATAGACAAGAACCTTGTTAATACCCAAATGGAGGCTGGACACTATGCAGAATTATTCGAATACAGTTTCGGGCAGCACGGAGAAGCTTGCGTGGCAGATTCTCACCGTGGCGCCTTTGCTCAAAAAGCGTCTTTTCCGTCCTGATTTTGAGCAGGGCGAAAACCAGCTGCCTCTGTCTTATGCGCAGGTGCTGGCAACGCTGAATATCGAGGAAAGCATGACCGTTACGGAAATTTCCGAGCGGTTCGATATCGCCAAACCCAATATTACGCCCCTGATTGATCGCATGATCGAAGCGGGCTATGTAAAAAGAGTTCGCAACTCTGCCGATCGCCGCGTTGTGCATGTTGTTATCCTTGAAAAAGGCCGTGAAAAGGTAAAAGAAATGGTCAATTCCTTGAAGAGTACGGTTCAGAGATGGCCGGGCGCGGTGACGGACGAGGATAAAGCGCGATTGACGAAAGCGATCGAAGAAATTCATTCGATCCTTATGAAGTGCGAGTAAATTATTGGGAACATTTGGCGGGATGAAGCAACTTTCATCCTGCCTTTTGCGTCTTATGGTATATGAAAGAGAAATTTTGGAGGGCCGGCACATGAAGAAATATATGAAATTGGGATTGGCAGCGTCGTTGACCGCTTTCGCCATTCTTTTGTCCGGCTGCAATCCCGGAACCGATACGACGGATCCTCTGAGCGATTATTCGGTGAATGTGAACGTTCCCTTCCCGACGCTTTCAACCGCTTATTCGACCGTTTCGCCCGGCGGCGCAAGACAGACCGTCAGTCCTACCCAGAGAGTTACGGTTATGGGCTGGATGAACGAGGCGCTGGACAAAGCGGTGATCGATCAGTATCAGGAGCTTTCCCTGGGCTCGCTCGGAACGAACGTGAGAAACCTTCAAAAGCGTCTGATTGAGCTGGGATATCTGGACGGAACAGCCAGCGGCACGTTCGATCAGGCCACGGCGCAGGCGGTTCGCTTGTTTGAAAGCGCCTATGGACGCGTGCAGACCGGAACGGCAAGCCAGCTTTTGCAGGTATACCTTTTCTCCAACAGCGCAAAGGCATATTCGGGCAGAATTTCCGCGCAGGCGACGGACGCAAACACGGGATACACAAAGCTCGAGCGCGGAAGCACGGGAGCGGCGGTAGCCAGACTTCAGAATCGGCTGATTGAGCTTGGCTATCTTTCGGGCAGCGCGACCGGCATTTTTGACGCGAACACGGAAAATGCAATCAAGGAATTTGAAGCGATCTACGGAAAGCAGAGAACCGGCATTGCCACAGTCGCCCTGCAGGAATATCTGTTCTCCAATAACGCCTATTACGCCGGCGCGGTGACGCCTACGCCCACGCCTTATTACGCGCCTACGCCTGCGCCCACGCGGGATACCTCGGGCGGTTACACGCCGCTTCAGTACGGAAGCAAGGGCGACGCGGTTACGGCGCTTCAGACCCGGCTGCGCTTTTTAGGCTATTATACCGGCAAAGTCGACGGTATCTACGGAAACGGCACGGTCAATGCTGTTAAGAAGTTTGAGGCGGCCTACGGAAAGCCTCAGACCGGCATTGCCACCGCCGCCATGCAGGTTTACTTGTACAGAGACGACGCGCTTACCTATCAGGAAGCGGTTACGCCTACGCCTACGGCGGTTCTTTATCAAACGCTGTATGAGGGAAGCTACGGCGAAGAGGTTGTGAAGCTTCAAAAGCGGCTGATTCAGTTGGGTTACTTAAAGGGCTCGGCCGACGGCTATTACGGCGAGAACACTGCCAATGCCGTGCGCGCGTTTGAAGCGCGCTACGGAAAGGTGCAGACCGGCGTGGCGACCCCTGATATGCAGAAATATCTGTTTGCGGGCGACGCGCTCAAAAACACCTCTTCTGCGCCGCAGCAGACCGAATACATGGCGCTTGGCGAGGGCTCGTACGGAACTGCGGTGTACGCGCTTGAAAACCGGCTGATTGAACTGAATTACATGGACGGCGCTGCAGACGGCTATTACGACAGTGAAACCACGCAGGCGATCAAGACGTTTGAATACGTAAACGGACGTACCCAGACGGGCGTAGCCTCCGTATCCTTGCAGGAGCTTCTCTATTCGAAGAACGCAAAGAGCAATTCTCGGCCCGGCGGATCAACCGGCTATAAGAAGCTTAAAAACGGCGACAAAAACGACGAGGTTGCAAAGCTTCAGAGAAGGCTTATCGAGCTTAATTATCTGACCGGCACGGTGGACGGCTATTTCGGAGACGGAACGGAAGCGGCGGTTCGCGCGTTTCAGGCGGTTTTGAACCTGACGCAGGACGGCGTTGCCAACGATCTTGTGCAGACCTACCTCTACGCGGGCAGCGCGCCCTATAACCCGAACGGCGAGGTTGCCGTAAGCTACGCGACGCTTGAAAGCGGCGACTCGGGCGAGGGCGTAAAGGCGCTTCAGAACCGTTTGATTCAGCTGGGCTATCTTTCCGGCAAAGCCGACGGAAAGTTCGGAAGCGGTACAAAGGAAGCGGTAAAGGCGTTCCAGAAGGCGGTTGGCCTTAAAGCGAACGGCGTTGCCAACGCGCAGACCCAGAAGGAACTGTACGCCGAAACGGCGCCGAGAAAAGGCGAAGCCTACGAAAAGGAAGTTGTCGTCAACAAAGGCGCGATTGTTACGTCTCCGTCCACGGTTGTTTATGACTCTATCAGCAAAAACAATGTGCTGGGAACGCTGTATAGCGGAACGGAGATTACAATTCTTTCAACAGCCGGGCAGTGGGCGCAGATCAAAAACAGCGCGGGCGCGATCGGGTATGCGTACCTTTCCGATTTTTCCATCATCGATGATGATCCGGCTGAGCAGATTGAGGTTGTCAATAAGCAGGCCGTTATTACGCAGGATCAGGTGAGCGTCTATCGGACCGCGTCTGAAAGCTCCGGCGTCATGGGAAAACTCTCAACAGGCGCGAAGGTGAAATGGCTCAGGACCAACGGCGATTGGGCGGAGGTTCAAAATTCGGTCGGAGAGATCGGATATATGTATAAAAAGTATCTGTCCGTCGATCTTGACGCGTTCTACGAAACCCAGTCGGCCTACGAGCCACTTTCCACCGGTATGACCGGCGAAAGGGTCAAAACCCTGCAGAGAAGACTTCAGGCGCTTGGCTACTTTGACGGAAGCATCGGCGGAAACTATCTTACCAAGACCACGTCAGCCGTAAAAGCGTTCCAGGCCGCCATCGGCATGGAGCAGACGGGCGAGGCAACCAGCGCGCTTCAGGAGATCATGTTCTCGGCATACGCGCCGTATATGGGCGAATATGCAAACACCCTCGCAACGACCTACCAAACGCTGTCGTTTGGCTCGGCCGACGAGAGTGTCGGAGAGCTGCAGCTGAGACTGATTAATCTGGGCTATTTGGATTCGACCGCAATCACATATGGATCGTTTGATGAGAATACGAGGGATGCGATTGTTGATTTGCAGACGGAGCTTGGCTTTACCAATCCCGACGGCGTCGCCTCCATCGAGCTTCAGGCATACATTGCGTCGGATGCGTCCGAAAAAATCGCGCGTTAAGGAAACGATGATTTAATGATGTGGTACGATGGCGAATGTATTTTTCGTCAGATGCAATCGCAAAAATCGAAGGTTTTACTCAATGTAAATTGAGATTTTTGCAAGCAGCAGATGGCCAAAAGGCATCGCCAGCGTCGCCGCCGAATAAATCAGCGTTTACTTAAAGCGAGAATTCGCGATATACGCTTTCTTCCCGGGCGAGCGCTTCCAAAAAGCGTTCGCCCGTTTCCGTTTCGGAAAGAAGCTGAACGGCTTTTTCTGCATTTTCAACAAACTCGGGATTCAAGCCCTTTTTTCCATAAGCGGTCAGCGGACAAACGGCAAAGGCTCGCCTGTCCATGCGGACGGACCATGCATTTTTCTTGTTTGAAAAATAGGGAACGAGCGGAAAAATCATGCACTGGAACGGACGGCTTTCGCGCGGGCAGAAGTCTGTGCAGTAAAGGCTTTTGGCAGGCGTTTTCGTCACAGGCAGAAGGACGTCTGTAACTTCGCCCCAGAAAAAGTCAATCTCCTCTTCGCCGGGAAACAGCCATACGCTGTCGCCCGAATCCTCATCCGCCTTGCAGCACGCGCATTCGCACAGAAGGCCGCAGTCGGTTGTAAGCGGCGTGACATTTTCAAGAAGCGCCCGGGCTTTTTTAAGCGGTTCGTTCATAAAATTCGCCTCCCTAAAATTTCTGGATGAATGATATCATAAAAATTGCAAATTAACAATTGCATTTTGAGTAAAGTGTGGTATAATAGCATTATCTATATTATAGGAGGTGTCCCCATGGCCTACGTTATTAAGGATGCATGCATTGCTTGCGGCGCTTGCGAAGCAGAGTGCCCGGTCGGCGCGATCACTGCCGGCGACGGTAAGTACGTTATTGATGCTGAGGCTTGCATTTCCTGCGGCGCTTGCGCAGGCGCTTGCCCCGTTGGCGCTCCCGTAGAGGAGTAATTCGTTTTTCGAATCTTTCACGGAGAACCAATAAAAGGAAACGGCATGGGTTTATCCCAAGCACGTTTCCTTTTTGTTTTGCCATTTTTAAACAAGATATATCGGCAATTCGAGATTTCTCTATTGGCAAAACGGGGAAAGTGTAGTAAAATTACTATAGAATATTATGGAGAAGATCGCCTTTTGCGAAAGGCGGAAACATAGGTTTATGCTCAAAACGGCAAAAAAAACGATATGCATGCTGATTGCCCTGCTTGTTTCGCTTTCCTTCGCGGATGGAATGGCGGCAGGGCTTGTTACCTATGGAAAAGAGAATGATGATATCCTTCAAATGCAGACGCGCCTGATTGAGCTGGGCTATTTTACGGAAGAAGCCAACGGGTATTTCGGCGACTTGACTTTATTGGCGATTTCGAATTTTCAGACCGCGAACGGAATTACCGTAACGGGACATGCCGATCCTGAGACGATCGAAAAAATGAAAAGCGAAACCGCCGTTACCAAAAAAGAGTATATCGATAAAGTGCGCACGCTTGAGCAGATGGACTATACCTTTAAGTACGGAGATGAAGGAAAGCAAATTAAACGCCTGCAGACGCTTTTATCGGAAAAAGGATATTTAAAAACAGGCCTCACGGACAAATTCACCGAGGAAGTCAGAATGGCGGTCTGCCTGTTTCAGCTGATCAACAATCTTTCCGTCACCGGCATAGCCGACGGCGAGATGCTGTCGCTTCTCGTTTCGCCCCTCGCGATTGATTTAAACCGATACGAAAGAAAGCTCGAAATTGTCTATGGCGACACCGGAGCCGAGGTGAAGATTCTTCAGCTGGAGCTCAAGCGTCTGGGCTATTTTATTGGCGACTGCTCCGCAAAGTTTGGAAAAAATACGCAGGATGCAGTGTATGAATTTCAAAAATGGAACGGGCTTGAGCAGAACGGCGAATGCGGCGTCGACATGCGCGTTATGCTTGCAATGGGCGCGGCGCTGTCCCATTCCGAAGCCATCGCGCTGGATGCGGTGAGCGCGCTGTACGAAGGAGACATTGCGGACGCTGTAGAGACAGTGAAAATTCAGCTTGCTGAACTGGGCTACTACACGGGGCTTATCGACAACGAGTTTACCCACGAGCTTTCGGAAGCGGTATATTTCTTCCAGCTTGCCAACGGTATCCAGACGACCGGACATGCCGATAAGGCGACGAGGCTGCTTTTGAATTCCGGTCAGTGCGTTACAATGGAAGCGTTTACGCTTTTGATGAGCGAAATTCCCGTGGCAAGAGACGATGTTGGTCATCAGGTGGTTCTGCTTCAAAGAAGGCTTATGGATCTTGGCTATTATCTGGATTCGGTTAACGGAACGTTTGATAAAAAGACGGAAGAGGCGGTCAGAAAATTTCAAAGGGCGAACGGAATCGAGGAAACGGGCATTGCCGACGCCGAAACCCGCAAAATTATGAATTCCGATCGCGCGCTGACCTATGCTGAATTCGTTCAGCAGGAGGAAATGAGAAAGGCGCAGGAAAAACGCGATACAATCGTTGAAAGCATCGTAAACGAAGCAATGGCAGCCGTGGGCGCTTTGTATGAGGCGGGGCGCGTCGGGAAAGACGTATATGGAAACGCGGGTCTCGCCTACGCGGTTTACATGCCGATTTCTGTGGAGCTTCATCCAACCATTGCGCTTCAATATGAAAGCGCAATACAAAGCGTCCTATGGAACGGCGACGTCAAGCAGGTGAATAAAGGCGATCAGGTCTTCTTCTTTTACGGAGAAACCATGCTGACGGGGATCTATGTGGGCGCAAACGCCGTTGTATTTGCATCCCCCGACGCAGGATACGTCGTTTGTCAGGAGAACTTCACGGAGACGGATGAATATGTGTTTATTGGATCCATTTCCCATGTCTGAAATTGCGCTTCTTGAAGGCGAGCGCATAGACGATCTTCAGTATAACGGAATGAAGATCATTCAAAAGGAAAATGCGTTTCGATTTGGAACGGATGCGGTTTTATTAAGCGACTTTGCGCTTGTAAGAAAAAACGACCGCGTGGCGGATCTTGGAACGGGGACGGGCGCAATTGCGCTTCTGATTGCCGCGCATCACGAGACAAGTCAGATAGACGCGATTGAAATTCAAGAGGATATGGCCGAAATGGCGCAAAGAAGCGTTTGTATGAACCATATCGAAAACCGCGTGCGCGTTCATTGTATGGATTTGCGAAAGGCCGCCAAGAATCTGGGCTATGGCAAATTTGATCAGGTGGTATGCAATCCGCCGTATTCAAAGGAGGGCGCGGCGCTTCAGTCTATTCGCGAAAATCAGCGGCTTTCAAGGCATGAGGGCGATACCACGATTGGAGAAATCTGTTCGTCGGCCGCCGCGCTTTTGAAAACCGGCGGGCGTTTTTCCGTGGTTTTTCCCGCGCAGAGGGCGTTTGAAATGATGTGCGAGATGAAGAAAACAAATCTTGCGCCCAAACGCATTCGCTGTATTCAAGGCACAAAAAACCACGCCCCAAGGCTCATATTGATTGACAGCGTAAAAAACGGCGGCGAACAGCTCCATTGGCTGCCGCCGCTCATACTCAAAAATGAAGATGGCTCTGAAACCGAGGAATGGTTCAGGATTTACGGGCGCGCTTGACAGGCGCGCTTTTTTCAAACACCAAAGCGCAAAGAGAGGGCACCGTTACCACAAAGCCGGCGCCGCGCGCAGGGTTTTCGAAAGTTTTATAGGTTTTGCCTTCATCTACCCTGCCAAAACCGCCGAATTCCTCGCGGTCGCTTGAGAAGGTAATTTTATATTCGCCTTCGCCTACGGCGCCTACCGGCAGGAAGAAGTTGTCTGCATCCTGATATTCGCTGAAATTGAAAACGTACGCAAGACCGCCCTTAGAAAATGCGATCAGGCTCTTTTCGGGATCCATCCAAAGGTTCTGAAGGTCGCGCTTGCACATGACGCGGTATTTTCTGGAGAATTTATGCATGCACTCGTCAAATGCCAGCAGCTGGGGGTATTTCAGCGAGTCGTTTTCGGATAAGGACCACTGCCTGCGGGCGTAGTGGAACGAATTTCCGTTGCCCTCGCGCGGGAAATCGATCCATTCGGGGTGTCCGAACTCATTGCCCATGAAGTTTAAATATCCGTCGCAGGATAGGGCCAGCGTGATAAAACGGATCAGTTTATGAAGCTGAACGGCTCTGTCCATTGTGAAGGAATGATATGTTTTTTCCATTCCAGTGTACATTTCCGCGTCGGCCAAACGGAACATGATGGTTTTGTCGCCTACCAGCGCCTGATCGTGGCTTTCAGCGTAGCCGATAACCTTTTCCTGCGGGCGGCGTGTGGTCAGCTCGTGCCACATGCCGAAAATGTTCCAGTCCTTGCTGGGGCCGGACTTGATCATCTTGATCCAGTAATCCGGAACGCCCATGGCCAGGCGATAATCAAAACCAACGCCGCCGTAGCGGATGGGCAGGCACATGCCGGGCATGCCGCTCATATCCTCGGCAATGGCCACCGCTAAGGGATTAACGGTATGAATCAGCTCTGTCGCAAGCTGCAGATACGTAACCGCGTCCACGTCGGTATTCAGGCTGAAATACTTGTCGTAGCTGTCAAAGGAAATCCCCAAACCGTGATTTAAATACAGCATGCTGGTTACGCCGTCAAAGCGGAAGCCGTCAAAATGAAATTCCTCCTGCCAGTATTTGATGTTGGACAAAAGGAAATGGATGACCTCGTGCTTTGCGTAATTGAAAACGCGCGAACCCCACGCGCTGTGCCAGCCGCGCTGGCCCTCGTGGAAAAACTGCGTTTCGGTGCCGTCGAACATGCCTAAGCCCTCGTTTGCGTTCGGGCAGGCATGGGAATGCACGAGATCCAAAAAGACCAGCATGCCCATTTCATGCGCGCGGTTGATCAGGCGCTTGAGACCCTCGGGCTCGCCGAACCAGGAGGAGGGCGCGAAAAAATTGCTCACCTGATAGCCGAAGGAGGCGTAATACGGGTGCTCCATAATCGCCATTAGCTGAACGGTATTGTATCCCGCTTTTTTGATGCGGGGAAGGATGTTTTCGGTGAATTCATCATATGTTCCGATGCGGCCTTCCTCCTGCGCCATGCCGATGTGCGCTTCATAGATGGATAGAGGAGAGATTTTTCTGCGCCCGTAGCCGCCGTCGGTCCATTCGAAGGGCTTTTCAGGCATCCATATCTGGCCGTCGAAGCCATGAGTGACGGGATTCTGCACAACACGGCGGATGTAGGTGGGAATGCGGTCAAAAACCTTGCCGCCCTTTGTCACCTGCACCTTTACTTTCTGGCCGTGCTTTAAGGCGTGTTCCCCATTCAGATGAATCTCCCACACGCCGCCTTCCGAAATCTTTTCAAGCGGATGAGACGCGCGGTTCCAGCCGTTGAACTCGCCGATTAAGTGAAGCTCGTCCGCGCCGGGCGCCCATTCTCTGTACACCCAGCCGTTTTCAGTTCTGTGAAAGCCGTAATACATGTAGCCGTTGGCAAACGAGGAAAGATCCGCATATTTTCCTAAAAGCGTTTTTTTCGCGTCGTTAAAGTGGTTTACACGCAGACGTATATCAGAAGCGTAATTATTAAGCCACGGATCGATGGAAAGGATTTTGGGCGTGCTTTCAGTTTTTTTCATGCTTATCACCTCGGCTTCTATTATAATAAAATGCAGATAAAAAAGCAATTGCGCATGAAAAGAATTTGATATATAATTATTTTAACAATGATTCGAAAGGGGATAAAAACCATGTCCAGCTACCTAACCAGAAAAACCGCAGGAGATACCGAATGGTTTACAAAGTCGCGCTTTGGCATGTTTATCCACTGGGGACTGTATTCCATGCCTGCACGGCATGAGTGGGTAAAGTGCTACGAAAGGATCGGCGAGGAAAAGTACGACAAGTATTTCAAATACTTTAATCCCGATCTTTACGATCCCAAGCAGTGGGCTGCGCGCGCGAAAGCCGCGGGCATGAAGTATGCGGTCTTTACGACCAAGCACCACGAGGGCTTCTGCATGTTTGACAGCGCCTATACCGACTATAAGTGCACCAATACCCCCGCAGGACGCGATCTTGTGAAGGAATATGTGGATGCGTTCCGCGCAGAGGGCATCCGCATCGGCTTTTATTATTCCCTGATCGACTGGCATCATCCGCATTTTACCATCGATCAGCTTCACCCCAGACGCGACGACAAAAACGCCAAGGAGCTTAACGAAGGAAGAGATATGCGCATTTATGCCGAATATATGCGCAATCAGGTCAGGGAACTTTTGACCAATTACGGTAAAATTGATATTCTCTGGTTCGACTTCTCCTATGACAAGACGGATGAAGAACCGTATGCTTCCTATGACTGGATGACGGGCAAGGGCAAGGACGAATGGGAATCCGAAAAACTGATCGAGCTTGCAAGATCGCTCCAGCCCGGTGTGATCATCGACAATCGCGCAGGACTGGATCAGGATCTGTGGACGCCCGAACAGTATCAGCCGCTCGAGTGGGTGAAGGACAAGAAGACGGGCGAATTGCTTACGTGGGAAGCCTGTCAGACCTTCTCCGGCTCATGGGGCTATCATAGAGATGAAAGCACGTGGAAATCCCCCGAAATGCTCATCCGCATGCTCGTAAACACCGTTGCGCTCGGCGGAAACCTTCTTATGAACGTCGGTCCCACGTCCAGAGGATATCTTGACAAGCGCGCCGTCGATTCGCTTAAAGTATTTGAGGACTGGATGAAATATAATTCCCGTTCCATCTATGGCTGCACCATGGCAGAGCCTGAATTCACCGCGCCCTGCGATTGCCGATTTACCCAGAGCGAAGACGGAAAGAGACTCTACTGCCACCTGTTTGCCTATCCGTATGCGCATCTTCAGCTGTTTGGACTCGCGGGCAAGGTAGACTATGTTCAATTCCTGCACGACGGCAGCGAGCTTCTGTTTACCGAAGGAAAGGTCAACCATTTCTCCTTCGGCGCAAGCGAAAACAAGGATTTGCTTGTCGTAGAGCTTCCGCCGATTAAGCCGGACGTCATCGTGCCGGTTGTTGAGATTTTTCTTAAGTAAGCACATAAAAAACGCAGCGGACGCTGCGTTCAGACCATCAACAAACCTCTGGGTGAGGCAT
>JAFWZN010000123.1 GCA_017522345.1 Clostridia bacterium
ACCTCTGGGTGAGGCATGGAGAGGGAGCGCACTCCCTCTCCATTTTCAATCGATTTTGGCGGCATGTACGGCAAAATCGTGCGTTTTCACAAAGCGCAGCGACTGAAAACGCTTCCCCTTTCCGATCCCCGCCCGGAAATTCCGAAGAATTTCAGGGGATCGGCCCCTCTCATCAAAAAAGGCACTTTTTTGATGACTTGACATAATTCATTTATGTATCTTCCTCCAAATACCGCTTAGCCAGCTCATTTAGGTATTTGGGATACAGCTGACAAGTCATTCCTCCGTCAACCGTGATTTCCGTTCCCGTCACGTTCTTGCTTTGGTCGCTGCCCAGATACCATGCCGCGTTTGCAATATCTTCAAAATCCGAAATGTCTCCGATGGGCGTCAGCTTTCCGTTTACAATCTGCTTGCTTCCCATTTTGCGCCAGCGCTCGGTCTTGATCGTGCCGGGGAGAACGACGTTTACGCGAATGCCGTACTGCCCCAGATCCACCGCCAGCGCGCGCGCCATGGCGTTGATTCCGCCCTTGGACGCGCCGTAGGCCGCGCGGTTGGGGATGGCTCTGTAGGCGGTGTTGGACGAGATGAACACAACCGCGCCCTTGCCCTGAGCGCGCATGCGCAAAGCCGCCTGACGGACGATCATATAGTTCCAAACGAGGTTGGTTTCAAAAACGTTTCTGATATCGCTGATGTCGGTTGTGAAAAAATCCATGCCCTTGGCGGGGTCGGTTCCAAAGCCAAGGTTCGCAGCGTTCAGTATCACCGTTTCGACAAATCTTCCCGTTTCGTCAATTCTGTCAAACACCTTTTTTACGCTGTCCTCGTTTCCGACCTCAAGGCCGAAGCCCATGGCGAAAACGCCGTGTTTTTTTGCAATTTCATTCGCTGAAGCCTGCGCCTTATTTTCCTCGCGGCTGGTAATAAATACGTCATACCCTTCGGATGCAAACCGCTCGGCACACGCAAGACCCGTTCCCGCAGCCGCGCCTGTTACAAATACTGCTTTATTCATATGATCACCTCAGAAGTAAAATTCGCTTTCGGGCGGACGTATATCCGTGAGCGCGCCCGTGTAGTGCTTAAGCGTGTGCGGTTTATAGGGATGCTTTAAGCATTCCTCCTCGTTGATTTCGATGCCGAGGCCGGGTTTATCGGGAATATCAATAAATCCGTCTTCATAGCGAAGAGCTTCGTTGGTGACGAATTTGCGCCACGGAACATCGGAATGCATGATTTCCAGAATCGAGAAATTGGTCGTACAGGCCGCAAGCTGCAGGGAAGCCGCGCAGGCGACGGGGCCTGACGGATTGTGCGGCGCAAAGGGAATATAATAGGCGTCCGCCATAGCGGCGATTTTTTTAAGCTCCATAATGCCGCCCGCATGGCTTACGTCCGGCTGAATGTAATCGGCGGCGCGCATTTCAAACAGCTCCTTGAACTGCTTAAGGTTATAAAGCCTCTCGCCCGCTGAAATCGCGACGGGCGATTTGTCGCGCACAGCCTTGAGCGCCTCAAGGTTGTCCGGCGGCGTGGGCTCTTCAAACCACATGGGCTTGAACTGCTCAAGCTCCTTGGCGATTTTGATGCCCGTCGGCACATTGAATCTTCCATGGCCTTCAATCAGAAGGTCCACTCCGTTTCCCGCCGCTTCCCTGACAGCCGCAACGCACTTTAAAGCCGTATCAAGCTCCTTGTTTGATATCTCAAGATAGCTTTTGCCAAACGGATCCCACTTCATGGCCGTGATTCCGCGCTTTACGGCTATTGCGGCTTTTGCCCCGAATTCCTCCGGCGTTTTGGCGCCCGCAAACCAGCCGTTTACGTAAATTCGCACTTTATCAACCGTCTTGCCGCCCAGAAGCTTATATACCGGAACATTCAGGCTTTTGCCTAAAATATCCCAAAGCGCCATTTCAACTGCTGACAGCGCGCTCATAAGCACAGGGCCGTTTCGCCAGTATGAATCCCTGTATACGTCGTGGGCAATGCGCTCAATGTCGGTGGGATCTTTTCCGACAAGGGCTTCTTTGATGTGCTCGACCGCTCCGACAAGCGATTTTTCCTTATATTCGAGCGTGGCTTCGCCGACGCCGGTAATTCCCTCGTCGGTGTATACCTTCACAAACGCCCAATTGGTACGGAAGCAATCGACCAGAAAGGTTTTGATATCCGTTATCTTCATATTTTCTCCTCCCGGGTAATCGAAAGGGAAAAAACGTGCGTTTCCCCTTTTTGCAGAATTATGCAGCCATCCTCGGTATTTAATCCGTTCACTTCACCCGCCTGCGGCTCAACGCACACAAAGCCCTGCCCGCCGCCTGCGTTAAACAGGATCCATTCATCAAAATTGTCGGAGACCGAAAAGCATATATCGTCAAGATATGCCTTTACTCCGCCCGATGCATAAAAGCCGGAAAGCGCCAAATCCTTGAGCGATATGCCGTCTTTATATTTCTTTTCCTTGTCCGAAAGCGAAATCCGCTTGCGCAGGGGGATATAGTTCTGATCGCACAAAAACCGCTCCGTCACGGGCGCCTTGAGGATTTGAGGCTCTAAAAACGCCGTGTGAAACGCAAGCGTGTAAGGAAAGGCGCCCTCCCCCGTATTTTCGATTTCAAGCGTCCTTTGATACCCTGCTTCAGACAGCGTGTCTGTAATCGTCATTCTAAACGGAAACGGGTAGCGATCGCCTTTGTTTTCGAATGCCGCGCATATGCTTTTTCCGTCCTTGGATACGACGGTAAAGGGCGCATTATACATAAGCCCGTGAATATGGTTGTTCCTTGCAGGCTCGTTTAAGGGAAGCGCATAGTTTTTGCCAAGGTAGCTGAACACGCCGCCCTTTACGCGATTGGCCGGAAACAAAAGCGGAATGCCGTATGTGTAGGGATTGTTTTTAAGCGTTTCAAAACTCGCGGGCTTTCTTAAAATCTCCCTGCCGTCTACGCTCAGACAAACGGCGTTCATGCCGAAAGACGGAAGAATTTCGGCTTTCCATCCGCCGCACAAAAGACAAGCTTTATCCATCATCTCATCACACATAAAACACCTGTACGTCTCCTGGCTTCAGAATTTTACCCGCATCCCTTCCGGAAGGAAGCGTGAAATCCGCCTCCGTGTCGTTCCAAAGAGCTAAAACCGTTTCACCGCCGTAGGAATACTCGGCGCCCCAGACCTTATCGGGAAGATCAATGGACGGCGTATCAAATTTTCCGTAAATGAAGTGATTCAGATGCTCTCTTCTCATGTCCACAAGCTTTTTGACGTATTCGCCAAAGCCCGGCGCGTTCTCAAGCGACGATCTGCATCTGTAAATTGCCACATCATAAATGAGCCCGAACACAAAGGCATAATTCAAATGGTTTTTCCAGCCCTTCTTTTCATCGTGAATAAAGCGGTTGGACGTAATGATCTCAGGGAATGCGTAGCGGAAAAGGTAGGGATAGGCGTCCTTGGTATAGGTCATTCCGCAGCCGCAGCCGTGGGTAAAATCCACATGCGGACTCATGCGGTCGATGACCCATTCCGTTCCGAACCACTGATCCTCATTTAGGCTTTCGTGAATTTTCTTCGCCGTGGGCAGTCTGAGTTCGGGATCGATATCGATTCTGTTTCCGTGAGAATGGGTGTTGTCAAAGCAGAGATAGAATCCGCAGCCCAATTGGTCAAAGAACGTGCCGTTTGATCCAAGCGCCAGATGCCTTTTTTCGATCTCCATGATTTTTTCGGGCCACTCAGTCGTTCCGTAGCATCCGGCAGCAAAGGACTTATTGCCCATTTTCAGAATTGTGCCGCTGTTTGAAAACATATAGTGCTCGCGGTAATCGTTTAGGTCGATGTCCTTGGTCGTATATTTATATCCTTCCGTTTTGTAGTATTCGGTCGAAATGTCAATAATGTGACCGTTGGCGTACAAAATCACCTGTCCGCCTTCATCGTTTATGGTTTTAATCGCCCTTGTAAGCGCTTCTTTTCCGCCAAGGTCGTCTGCCGGCATGTAATTCGGGTATCCGTTGTCCATTCCCTCCTCCCACCAGGCAAACAGCAGAATCATATTGATTCCGTACTTTTTTCCGGCTCGGTAAAGGCGGGGCAGGTCGTCATATTTACAGTAAATCTCGCCGAACTGATGCTTCATGATGATGCGCTGCCAGCCGTTCAGCTTTTCAATGGATTTTTTGTGTGCAATCGGCGAAAGCCACTCGCTTTCAGCCCATTTGCGGTAAAGGGACGCGCCCTCTCGCCAGTCGCCATCAAAAAGAGCAAGCGTAAAGCCGTCATAAGCGAGCGTTTCACCGGGAACGACTGCGGGATAGGAGGCAATGCCGATTATGAAGCGGCTGTGCGTTTCCTCTCTGGGCTCGGTTTCCGTGATGATCGAAAGCTGCCGCCAGATTTTTGAATGCGCAGCCAAATACATTGTGTGCTTCCCCGATTTCAGCGCCGCCCATGGCATCGAAAGCTGTCCGGGATATTTATACATCTTTACGATGTTCACATAGTCCGCAGCCATGTACTCCGTGTGGGAAAGCTGGGTATCCAGATGGGGATTGATAACCCTTCTTCCAAGCCCGTCGGGAAGATACAATACGTCCTTTTCAAAATCCCCCTCTATCCTTTCAAAATCAAAAAGCGGATACTGAACTTCGTTTACCCTCGCCAATGAGTCATTGCAAATTTCAAACGAAAACGCCAAGGAGCCATCCTCTTGGCCGCTTACAAACAACGTGAGCCTGATATCATGCCTGCTTCCGTCTTCTGCAATCAATCCGTCATATACAATCTCATATCCGCGTTCCGTATAAGCGACTTTTGGCGAAGGCTGCTCGTTTCCGTATACCGCAAGCTCTCTGTTCTTTCCGGGTGTGCAATAATCAAGATAAAGTCTGAAAAAATCCCCGTTTTCGCTCATCACCGGCGAAAACGAATCTGCTTTGAAGGAAAAAACATGTTGAAAAGCGCTGACGATTTTCTTTTGCATAAAACCGCTCCTTAGATTTTTAAGTCTTATTCATTATACCACTTACGCGGTATGAATTAAAGGGATATCAATAAACAATTTGCAGACGCACTTTGTATTGACAATTGCCCGATCGGGTGTTACAATACACCCGACAAATGAATATCCCTAAAGCGCGGTACGAACGGCACAGCGTGCTCAGTAGTCAAAAGGGAATCCGGTCAGAATCCGGAACAACCGCCATTACTGTATTTGATGATAACAAAAGCGCATTACCATTGGAAAAATCCGAGAAGGGCGCTTTTCCGCAAAAATTTGCGTTGTCATAAGTCAGGATACCTGCCGCGTTTTTATGATGGTAATCACAATTTGGTGTGAAGAGTGCAGCCGATTGATTTAAAGCGTTCGCTGTGCTTTTCACGCGCCCGCTTAATGAGATTAGTTGTACTCTTCCGATGATTCTCGGAAGAGTTTTTTGTTGGGAGAAAAGAACATGCCGGATGACAAAAAGATCGCATGGGCAAAAGAAATGCTCGTTAGGAAAGCTGCCGAAATCGGACGCATTCCTTTGAAAACCGATTTTGAAGAAATCGACCGCGCCCGGATCAAGGCGTTTTTGGGCCCGTGGCCGCGCGCGCTTGAAAAGGCGGGACTTAAGCAAGTCAAAGAAAAAGAAACCGCTGATTCCGATAGGAAGCGTAAATAACCCCAAGATGGTCAAGCGCATAAGGCGCTTTCCATAAATTAAAAGAAAAGAGGTACCCTACGCATGAAGAAGATCGCATCCCTCATTCTCGCCCTCGTTTTCCTGTTCTCCCTTGGTTGCGCGGAAGTTGCGCCCGAAGGCGTAAACGTGTTTGTTTCCATCACAAATGATGAAAATGAACTTGTGCTTGCTTACGAACCCGTTTTTGTCACCGATCGGGACAACGACGGCAAAATCACCATCGCCGACGCGCTTTACGAAGCCCATGCTTTAAAGCACGAAAACGGAGCGGAAGCTTTCTCCTATGCCGCAACGGAATACGGTCTGTCCCTGACGCTTCTTTGGGGCGTAGACAACGGCGGAAGCTACGGCTATATGGTAAACGACGCCTCTCCTATGAGCCTTTCAGATGAGGTCAAAGACGGAGATCACGTAAAAGCGTATGCATTTACCGATTTGATCGCCTGGTCCGATACCTATTCCTTCTTCGACAAACCCGCCTGTGAAGTCAAGGCCGGCCAAACCGTTTCCCTCGCTCTTTCCGCCGCAGGCTATGACGAAATGTGGAATCCCGTCGTTCTGCCCGTTGAAGGCGCGAAGGTAATAGTAAACGGCGAAGAGTCAAACGCTTCATCCGCAGAAGGCGGCGCAGTTGAACTCACCTTCGAAGAAGCAGGCGTATACGTTGTAAGCGCAGTCAGCGAAACCATGAATTTGGTTAAACCTGTTTGCGTTGTTACGGTAAGCGCGGAAATTCAGGAATAAGTTTATGAAAAAAAGATTTTTATTGTTTTTCCTGTGCATTTCTATTCTCGTCTCGTCTCTTTCGGCACAGGCAGAAAAGAATACTGATCTTGAAAGCACCGCTGATCGGGTTAAAAACCTGATCGGCGGCGTTTGCGCGTCTTTAACGGGCGAAAAAGAGATGCAGGCATGGATTTCCTCCTCCCTTTCCGGCGCGCCCGCGGCGGACTGGTATGCGATCACCCTGAGCCAGATGGGCGCTTACGATTTGTCTTCATGCAAAGATTTTCTTTTAACCTCTTTTAAAAATACCTCTTACAAAGCCGCCGTCACGCGCCAGAAATTCGCTCTGGCGCTCCTTGCGATTGAGGCGGACATTTCGTCCATTCAATCGGAAATTGATCAAACCATCGGCGCGCAGGGCATTATGAGCCGGGTGTACGGTCTTCATCTTCTTCACAACGGATTTACGTCCGAAACTTACACCGAAGACGCAATTATCGATACCATTCTTTCCCTTCAGCTTGAGGACGGCGGCTGGGCGCTTTCCGGAAGCGTCGGAAATGTGGACGTAACCGCCATGACCCTGCAGGCGCTTGCCCCTTACCGGAAAGCCCGCGCGGATGTGCAATCCGCCCTTGACCGCGCAGCGGAATTGCTTTCAAGACTTCAGGAGGAAGACGCCGGCTACAAAAGCTTCGGCGTTTCCAATCCCGAAAGCGCATCTCAGGTCATCGTCGCATTAACGGCCATGGGCATCGACCCCTTTACGGACGGCCGCTTTATCAAGGGTGAATACACGCTTCTTGACGCAATCGAACGTTTTCTTCTCCCAAGCGGCGCGTTTTCCCACACCCTCGGCGGCACGGAAAGTCCGATGGCGACGGTTCAGACGCTGTACGGTCTAATTGCGTATGAACGAATGCTTGAAGGAAAAACCGCGTTTTATACCTTCGACAAAACGGAAGTTGCGCCCGTTTACGAAAGGAACGCGTCGTCCGTTCCGACCTACAAGCGGGTTGCCACGGGCATCGCGGCCGCGCTTTCAGCTTTTGCCGCCGTTGTTTTTTTCCTTTTAAAAAAGCGCAATTACAAAAACTACCTGTTCATTTTCATTCTTTTCGCCGCTTTTACCGCCTTTATTTTTCTGTCGGATTTTGAATCGGCGGACGATTATTATTCCTCCGCGCCCATTCAAAAAGAAAAGGTCATAGGGCAAGTAACCCTCGAAATTCGCTGCGACGCCATCGCCGGCGCAACCGATAAAAAACACATTCCGCAGGACGGCACGATTCTTGCCTCCGCTTCTTTCGCCCTGTCCGAAGGCGACACGGTATACGACATTCTGGTGGAAGCCTGCAAAACAAACAAACTTCACATGGAAAAATCCGGCGCGGAAGGCATGATTTATATCGTTGGCTTAGGCTATATCTACGAATTCGAATTCGGCGATTTGTCCGGCTGGAAATACTACGTAAACGGCGTTTCGCCCTCTGTCGGCTGCGACCAGTACACGCTCAAAGACGGCGACAGTATAAAATGGCTTTATTCCCTTGAACTCGGCAACGATATCGAGCCGTAAAGCATACATGAAAGGAGGCGCGCCGAATGCGTTCGTTTGAAGACTTAAACCCCATTGCGGTTTCCGTCTATTTTCTGATGATCACCTTTATTTTCATGTTCACAATGGACGTATTTCTGATCGTCATTTCGTTTTTCGGCGCGCTTACCTATTTTTTTACAAAAAACGGCCTTTCAAAACCGAAGAGCCATGTTTTCCCGCTGATCCTTTTCATTATTACCGCGCTGATCAACCCCTTTATCTCTCATAACGGCGCGACGGTATTGTTCGTTTTGAACAACAACCCCATAACGCTTGAATCGGCGATTTACGGCCTTGTCATGGCGACAATGCTGACCGGTGTTCTTTACTGGTTTCGCATATTTTCCGAAATTATGACCAGCGAGAAGCTCATTTACGTCTTCGGCGCATTGAGCCCGAAAATTGCATTAATGCTCTCCCTCTCCCTTCGCTATGTCCCCTATTTTGCTCAGCAGGTCAAAAAGGTCAAAAATACGCAGACCGCGCTCGGCCTTTATAAAGAGGACAACATTTTAGACCGCATCCGGGGCGCAATGCGTATTTTCTCCGTCATGGTCACGTGGGTGCTCGAAAACGGCATCATCACCGCCGACAGCATGACCGCGCGCGGCTACGGAATCGGAAAAAGAAGCCGCTTCTCCATCTTCTCCTGGAAACCATGGGATATTTCGCTTCTCGCTTTATCCTGTCTCCTCTCGGGAATCGCCGTTTTTCTGCTTAAAAACAATCCGTTTTCTTTCTATCCTTATTTTGAATTTCCATCTCTCAATGCAAAAACACTCACCGGCTATATGCTTTATTTCCTTTTATCCCTTCTTCCCACCATCATCCACGTAAAGGAGGCGGCAAAATGGCGTTTCTTGCGGTCGAAAATCTGACCTTCACCTATCCGGGTAAAAAAGAACCCGCCATAAAAGGCGTTTCCTTCGAAGCGGAAAAGGGCGAATTTATATGCATCTGCGGCGCGACCGGCAGCGGAAAATCCACGCTTCTGCGCCTTTTAAAGCGTGAACTTGCGCCTATCGGCGAAAAATCCGGGAATATTTCATTATCCGGCGCCAATCAGGAGGCGCTTTCCGACGAGGACTCCGCCTACAAAATCGGCTTCGTAATGCAAAGACCCGAACAGCAGCTTGTAACCGACAAGGTGTGGCACGAGCTGGCCTTCGGGCTCGAAAATATGAATCTTCCCCGCGCCGCCATCGCGCGCAGAGTCAGCGAAATGGCCGCGTATTTCGGCATTGAAGAGTGGTACGAAAAAGATGTAAACGACTTATCCGGCGGACAAAAGCAGCTTCTGAATCTGGCCGCCGTCATGGTCATGCAGCCGGATATTCTGATTCTGGACGAGCCTACCTCCCAGCTTGACCCCATCGCCGCATCGGAATTCATTCAGACGGTTAAAAAGCTGAACCGCGATTTCGCGCTCACCGTCCTGATCACGGAGCATCGCCTTGAGGAAGTCGTGCCCGTTTCAGACAAAATGATTGTGCTTGAAAAGGGTTCCGTTCTCTATTCGGATGCGCCCGAAGTCACGATCTCCAAACTTACCGCCGATTCTCCCCTTCTTCTCGCCATGCCTGCCGCCGCGCGCCTGTACCATGCTTTATCGGAAAAAGGCAGCTGCCCCATAGAAATCAAGGACGGACGGCGCATGATTGAACAAAAGTATCGCACTTCCATCCGTGCGCTTCCCGAGCCTCAACCCTCATCCGAAACCGCGCCCGCGCTTTCCTTCAGGAACGTGTATTTCCGCTACGACCGCCACGGGCGCGACATATTAAACGGCGTATCCTTTACCGTGCAAACCGGCGAAATCTACGCCATTTTAGGCGGAAACGGCTCGGGCAAAACAACCTCCCTCTCCGTCGCCTCCGCGCTTTTAAAACCCTATGCGGGCGAGGTTCGCGTATTTGACAAAAAGATCGGGGACTACAAAAATCAGTCTCTCTACCGCGAATGCCTGACCAGGCTTCCGCAGGACGTGCAGACGGTGTTTCTCGCAAACACCGTCAAAGAGGAGCTCAGGGGCGCGGAATACGGCATGAGCCTTCTGCCGATCGATTTCACGCGCTTTTTCGATATGCACCCCTACGATCTGTCGGGCGGAGAACAGCAATTGCTCGCGCTTGCAAAGGTACTTTCCACAAAACCGAAGCTTCTGCTCCTTGACGAACCCACAAAGGGCGTGGACGCTTTGACAAAACAAAAGCTGACCGCCGTCTTAAAAAGTCTCAAGGATTCCGGCATGACCGTCGTCCTTGTCACGCACGACGTGGAATTCGCCGCCGAAACCGCCGATAAATGCGCCATGTTCTTTAGAGGCGATCTCGTATCCGCCGGCACGCCCCGCGAATTCTTCAGCAAAAACAGCTTCTACACAACGCCCGTTTCCCGCATGACGCGCGGCATCTTCGAAAACGCCGTAACGCTTTCAGGCGCGCGCGACCTGTGCCTGAAAAACGGCAGAAAGGGAGAAGAGGCATGATCGTCATAAAAAATAAAGGCGTTCGAAACGCCCTTAAAATCCTGATTCCCTTCATCATTATTCCCGCCCTCGTCGTCCTGTCGGGCGCCATCTTCAAAGGAAAACAGTATCTGCTGATCTCCGCCCTTATCGCAATAGCCGCTCTTCTCCTTTTCGCCGCAGGCTTTGAAAAGAAGAAAACGGGCTCAAGACGGCTCGTCCTGGTTTCCGCGATGACGGCTCTGTGCATTGTGGGCCGCTTCATTCCCTTCTTTAAACCCATCACAGCTTTAACCGTCATTACCGCCATCTACTTAGGCGCGGAATCCGGCTTTCTGGTCGGCGCGCTCTCTGCGCTTCTTTCCAACTTCTACTTCGGGCAGGGTCCGTGGACGGCCTTTCAGATGCTGGCCTGGGGTATGATCGGCCTGATCGCCGGCTATCTGTCAACCCCTCTTAAAAAAAGCCGCGCCCTCCTTCTAATCTACGGCGCACTCTCCGGCGTCCTCTTTTCCCTCATCATGGATCTCTGGTCGGTTATGTGGTACGCGGGCGAACTCAACTTAACCCTCTACAAAGCCGGTCTCTTAACCGCCCTTCCCCACACCGCGCTTTATACAGTATCAAATCTGGTTTTTCTGTGGTTTTTGGCTCGCCCCTTTGGCGAAAAGCTTCAGAGGGTGAAGATAAAATACGGCGTATAAACACGCAGAGCCTGACTCGTTCCGTTGATCGCGTCAGGCTCTTCAATTTGGATGTGCGCTTATCACGGTTTCGGAAAACACCTGAAGAAAATTATATTGTTATCGGGGTCATAAAAACTCATGTTGACGGCGCCCCAAGGTCTTTTTGCGGGCGCTTCAATGATTCTTGCGCCTAATGACCTCACTTTTTCATATTCTTTTTCTATGTCCTCTACGGTAAACGCAAGGCATATGTTCCGGTTTTGATTGTTCTTTTCCGTTCCGTCATTATAAATCGTCAGGGTCGTTTCTTCCGTAAGAATAAACTGATGCGTTTCATCATTGCTGTTATTGTCGGTTTCCAGTAATCTTTTGTAAAAGTCCGCCAGCCTATTTACATCATTTGTCAGTAAGCAAACTTCACCGATTTTCATATGTACCTCCGCGCAGATTGCATATCGTCAGGTGTATTATACTGCATGTTTACATTTTCTGCAAATTGGAAAACGGATTTGTGCGAGAAAGTTGCAGTCATCCTTTTTCTGTGCTATACTTAAAACAAAAATGGAGGACACAAACATGATTGACTATAATTACGCCGAATACGCATGGCAGAAAACCGAACAGCTGCTTGCCATCGACTCTCCGTCCGGCTATACGAAAAAGGCGGCTGAGTGGGTGAAAAACGAGTTTTCCGCGCTTGGCTTTGATGCGAAGATCACCGTCAAGGGCGGCGTTCTCATTGACTTTGGCGGCATGAATGAAAACGACGGATTGTTTCTGGAAGCGCACTGCGATACGCTGGGCGGCATGGTCGCAGAAGTCAAGGGCAGCGGCAGACTTCGCATCGTGAACATCGGCGGCATGAACGCAAATAACGCCGAAGCCGAAAACGTCCGCGTATATACGAGAAACGGAAAGGTGATCGAAGGAACGCTTCAATTAATCAACGCTTCCACGCACGTAAACGGCGACTACTCTTCCACTAAGCGCACGTTTGATTCGACGGAAGTCGTGCTGGATGAGGACGTGAAGAACGCCGCTGACGCCCGCGCGCTCGGCATCGAAGTCGGCGACATCGTTTGCTTTGATCCGCGCACAAAGCGCACATCCTCCGGCTATCTGAAGAGCAGATTTTTGGACGACAAACTGTCCGTCGGCATTCTCTTCGGCTTTGCCAAATATATTAAGGACAACGCCGTCACCCTTCCCCGCCGCACCTATGCGCACGTGACCGTTTATGAGGAAGTCGGTCACGGCGGAAGCGCATCCGTGCCTGCGGGCGTGACCGAAGCGATTTCCGTGGACATGGGCTGCGTAGGAAACGGCCTTCAATGCACGGAGAAGCAGGTTTCCATCTGCGCAAAGGATTCCGGCGGCCCGTACAGCTATGAAGTGACGGGAAAACTGATTGATGCGGCGAAAAAGACGGGCGCGGATTACGCGGTGGACGTATACCCTTATTACGGAAGCGATGTGGAAGCAACGCTTCGCGCAGGGCATGACATCCGCCACGGCCTGATCGGCGCGGGCGTATACGCAAGCCACGGCTATGAAAGAAGCCACATGGACGGCGTGATGAATACGCTCAGGGTGCTTGTCGGATATCTGGGTATCTGAGCATCATAAAACCACTTCGTTTACGGGATGGGAAACCGTCCCGTTTTCTTTTTCAGCATTTTCACACGATTCCTTAATCGAATCTCCAAACAGGCGTGGTATAATCGTTTTATCAATTGAAACAGGTGACTTATATGCTTTATATCCTGCTTGCGATTATGATCGTTATATTGCTATCCGCCTATTTTACCTACGTATTCACCTTCAAAGCGCGTCCTGACCGCGCGCGCGATCCGTTTATTCTCCCCGACCGGGAGGAATACACGAAGGATCAGAAATTCATGCATGATCTGATCCATGAAATGAACGAAGTGCCCTTTGAACGTGTGTATACAAAGTCGTTTGACGGTCTTATACTGACGGGACGGTACATTCACGTAAAGGACGGCGCGCCTGTACAGCTTCAGTGCCACGGCTATCGCGGAAATCCTGTGCGCGATTTTTGCGGCGGAAACAAGCTCGCGCGGGAGACCGGACACAATTCTCTGGTCATTGAACAGCGCGCGCATCTGGACAGCGGCGGAAACGTGATCTCCTTCGGCGTAAACGAGCGAAGGGATGTCCTTTCGTGGATCGAATACCTGGTCGAAAGGTTCGGCAATGATGTTCAGATTGTCTTATCCGGCGTTTCGATGGGCGCGGCCACCGTTTTGATGGCCGGCGAATACAACCACAAAAACGTAAAATGCATCGTCGCCGACTGTCCGTTTTCCTCTCCGCATGCCATCATTAAAAGGGTTTCGGGGGAAATGGGGATTCCTTCTTTTATTGCAATGCCGCTTGAGCATCTGGGCGCGCTCCTGTTCGGGCGCTTCCGTCTGGGCGCCGCATCCGCTGTGGAAGCCGTCAAAAAGACCAGCCATCCCATTCTTCTCATTCACGGTGAAGCCGATTCCTTTGTCCCCTGCGATATGAGCCGCGAAATCAAAGATGCATGTGCAAGCGAAGTTCGCTTCGAAACCTTCCCGGACGCCGGACATGCGCTCAGCTTTATCAAGGATTTTGATCGCTATAAACGCATCTGTCAGGAGTTTTTCCTTCAGCATCTTAAATAAAGATAACACGCGCGACACCCATTCGAAACCCGCATGCGCTATAATGGAACATAAATAAACTCCGGGGGTACATATATGATTTTTGAAAATAAAGTTTATGATGAAGAGCGAGCGCTGTACGGCCTTCATAATGCAAAGGTGATTTCCTGCCGATTTGAAGGCCCGGCGGACGGCGAATCCGCGTTCAAAGAATGCCGAGACATCGAAGTGGAGAAATGCTTTTTCGCCCTTCGCTATCCGTTTTGGCATGTGACGAACGCGAAAATTTCCGGCATCGAAATGACCGAAACCTGCAGAGCCGCATTGTGGTATGATAAAAATATTGAAATCACGAATTCGGTACTCGGCGGAATCAAGGCGCTGAGGGAATGCGATTATATCTTTCTTTCCGGCTGCAAAATCAAATCCGAAGAGTTTGCATGGAAGGTTAGAAATATTAAAATCACAGATTCAGAACTGACCAGTCAATACCCCTTTTTCGAATGCATGAATATGGACATAAAAAAGCTCTCCATGACGGGCAAGTATTCGTTCCAGTATGTCGAAAACGTGTTGATCCGGGATTCGGTGCTGAAAACCAAGGACGCTTTCTGGCACGCGAAAAATGTTACGTGCGAAAACTGCATTTTGGAAGGCGAATATCTCGCATGGTATTCCGAGAATCTGAAGCTCGTCAACTGCGTAATTCGGGGCACCCAGCCGCTTTGCTACTGCAAGGGCCTCGTTCTTGAGAACTGCACAATGGAAAAAACCGACCTGTCCTTCGAAAGAAGCGAAGTCGAGGCGACCGTAAAGGGCAATATTGTAAGCGTCAAAAATCCCATGAAGGGCTTTGTGAAGGCCGATTCAATTGGCGAAATCATCGTGGAAGAGGGCTTTGAAGGGCTTTGCACGATTGAGACAAAATAATGTGGGTTTCAGGAGGAACGTTTTATGACGCCGGATCTTAGGAAAATCGAAGACTACCTCAAGGAAAAGGACGCAAACCTGTTTTCATACGCCGTTATGAATGAAGACGGCATTTTTGAAATCAATACAGGAAAGGCAAATCCCCTGAACAACAGCTATTCCTGCACAAAATCCTTTGCCGCGACCGCCATCGGCTTATTGTGGGACGAAAACAAAATCGGTCTTGACGAGCCCGTTACAGAAGTTCTGAAAGGCGAATACGACGGATACGCTGATCCCAAGTGGGAAAAGGTGCTCGTTCGCCATGCGCTTTCTCACACGATGGGCATAGACAAAGGGTATCTGGATATTGACGTCGAGGATATTTTCTCCTATGGAACGGACGATTTTCTTTCCTATGCCTTCTCCGCGTCGCTCCCCCACGAGCCCGGCCGTCATTACCAGTACAGCGACGCGGCGTTTTATATCGTGTCGCGCCTTGTGGAAAACCGCTCGGGCGAAAAGATGGACGAATATCTTATGCGAAAGCTGCTCTATCCCATGCGCGTGCAGGAAGCGGCGTTCAGCCGGTGTCCCAAAAATCACCCGATAGGCGCAACGGGCTTATATATCCGATCGTCAGACATGGTGAAGCTTGGCTTTCTCTACGCAAACGGCGGCGCGTTATACGGACAAAAGCTTTTGAGCGAGGATTGGATCAAGATTGATCAGGAATGCGGCTTCGCGTTTCAAAAAACAGGCATGGACGGTCTTTTGGGAAAAGGCGGCATGCTCGGACAGTTTCTCATGTATTCCCCCGAGAAAAAATACGCCGTCGCGTGGCACAGCTACACGACGGACGAGAGATTAAAGGGGCTGTATGCTCTTTCAAAAGAGATTATGGAAAGCAAATAGCTCATGTAAAATCCCGCCTGCAAACAGGCGGGATTTTGTTGCCAATTAATAATCGCTGTTTCTGGAGCGCTTTACGAGGATCTCGGTATTTCTGGCGATACGCTCGTTGCTGTCAACCAGCTGACCATAGGAGTACAGCATGAGGTTGGAAAGCCACGCGATTAAAACGCCGCCCAGCACGACGCCGATTGCAATCAGAGCAACCTTCGCCATGTCCTCCGCTTCCTGCTCAATGCCCATGTAAACGATGTATCCGGCAAAAGCGACCGCCGCCAGAATCTCGATTACAGCCAGAAAAATCGTGATACCCTTAATCTGCTTACCTACGTTGCGAAACATAACTTTTCTCTCCTTACAGCGCCTCAGCGCACATGATTACGTGTCATTGTATCACACAAATAACGCTCAAGCAACCATTTTATCGAAATATAGTCATAATTTAATAAAACGGCCTTTTCGAAAATGATTTCGCAAAAAGCCGTTTTTATTGTTCATCAGATATTAATATTCTCGCATTCAGCCTTCATAGCCTTGACGGTCTCGATTACAAAGTCGAACGCCTGATCCTTTTCGATCTTTTCCATCATGCTCTTGTCGCGCTTGGCAACCTCTACCGTACCGTTTTTAAGGCCCTTGGGGCTTACGACGACGCGCAGCGGCACGCCGGTCAAGTCAGCGTCGGAGAACATAACGCCTGCGGAAACGGGACGATCGTCGAAAATAACTTCAACGCCCGCATTCTGAAGCTTTTCATACATTTCATCGGCAAATGCGCGTACCTCGGCGTCGTCTGCGCGAAGGGCGCAAAGCTGAACCTGCCACGGAGCGATCGACATCGGCCAGATGGGTCCATAGTTATCGTGATGCGCTTCGCAGACGGATGCGGCAAGACGACCGACGCCAATGCCGTAGCAGCCCATGATGGGCGTTTGCATCTGTCCGTTCTGGTCGATGTACTTCATGCCCATGGAGCCGGTGTACTTGTCGCCCAGCTGGAAGATGTTGCCAACCTCAATGCCGCGGGTGAGCGTAATGGCGTGCTGGCCGCATACGGGGCAGATCGCGCCTTCGGTGGTCTTTGCAAGATCAATCAATTCAACGTCGCCCAGATCGCGCTTGATGTTAAGGCCTGTTAAGTGGAAGCCCTCTTCATTTGCACCGCAGACAAAGTTTTCGCGGGTGGCGAGGGACATGTCAAAGAGCACCTGCACCTTTTCGGTAATGCCCTTGGGGCCGATGAAGCCGGCGCAGACGTCCGTGTTCTCAAGATCCAGCGCGGGATGCACTTCGCTCTTTAAGTAGTTGCGAAGCTTTACTTCGTTGACTTCAAGATCGCCTCTTACAAACACAATCACGATCTTATCGTCGGTTTCCTTCTGATAGGCGACCGCTTTCATAAGGGCGTTCATGTCTTTGCCAAGGAAGGTTGCAACCTCTTCGATGGTCTTCATTTCGGGCGTGGCTACCTTGGTCAGCTCTTCAATATCGGCGGAAAGCACGTCGTACTTGCAGTCCGCGTTTTCCATGTTGGCGCGATAGTCGCAATTGGAGCAGACAACCAGACTATCCTCGCCGATGGGGGTGCAAAGCATGAACTCGTGGGCAACCTTGCCGCCCATCATGCCGCTGTCGGACTTTACGGAAATAACCTCCGGCACGCCGCAGCGGGCAAAGATGCGCTCATACGCCTTGTGGCAGCGCATGTAGTATTCTTCGAGGTCTTCCTTGGTGGTATGGAAGGAATAAGCGTCCTTCATGGTGAATTCGCGAACGCGGATCAGGCCGCCTCTCGCTCTGGGCTCGTCGCGGAATTTGGTCTGGATCTGATAGATCATGAAGGGGTACTGCTGATAGCTTTCGGCGGTCTCGCGGGCGAGGTGCACGGCGGCTTCCTCGTGGGTCATGCCCAGAACCATGTCGTTTCCGGATCTGTCGCGGAATCGTAAAAGCTCGCTTCCGATCGCGTCATAGCGACCGCTCTCCTTCCAGAGGCTTCCGGGCATGACGACGGGGAAGAGCACTTCCTGACCGTCGATCCTGTTCATTTCCTCGCGGATGATGTTTTCAATCTTGGCGGTAATGCGCTTGGTGATCGGGAAAAGGGAGTAGATGCCGTTTCCGACGTTCTTCATGTATCCGCCGCGGATCATGAAAATGTGACTTGCAATCTGGCAATCAGCCGGCGTATCCTTGAATCTCTTGGTGAGCATCTGGGTAAACTTCATACATTTATCTTCCTTTCAGAAAAAGTAGCGAAACAAAAAACTCCGCCCCATGCGTTTGCAGGGACGGAGGTAATCTCCGCGGTACCACCTTGCTTGGCGCTTTTCGCACCCGGCTCAATTCGTGCCCGATATCGCAGGCAGCGCGGCGCCTCGTCGGCGCGGACTCCGAAAGCGGGAAAATGACGTTCATTTATGCGCCTTTCAGCCTTGAGCGCACTCTCTTTAAAATGCCCGGATCATCTGCTCTTTCATCCATGTCACCTATTCATTATATATCTTTTTCCTTTGAAAACAAGCAAGTTCTTGTAAACATGATTGCATTTGGCTTTGATTCGTGGTATGATATTTTCAAGCGAAATTCATTTATAGGAGGTAAGCAATCATGACCATTAAACCCGTAACCAGCCGCTCCTTCAAGCCCTTCGGCCGCGTCATCAAGGGGTATTATCTCAAATCCCTCATGGACAGAATGCAGGAAACCGAGTGCCCCTCAGACAGCGTAACATACGTTCCCTCCGTGGAAAGCCTTGAATCTCTGCCCATCTTTAAGCAGTTCTCCGAGGAAGCTTACGGCGGAATGCCGATTCAGATCGGCTACTGCAACGGCTTTAATCACACTTTAAACGCCGTTGAATATCACAGGGATTCCGAGCTCAACTACGCCTGCACGGATCTTATCCTCCTGGTTGGAAAACAACAGGATATCACCAAGGATTTCCATTACGATACAGGCAAAATGCAGGCCTTCTACGTAAAGAAGGGCACTCTGGTTGAAATGTACGCAACCACGCTGCACTACGCGCCCATCAGTTCAGAGGAAAACGCCACCTTCCGCTGCGTCGTCGTTCTCCCCAAGGGAACCAACGAAGCCCTTCCCGCCCGCGGCAAAGCCAAGACCAAGGAAGACGCTCTTCTCACCCACGTAAACAAATGGCTTATTGCCCATCCCGAAAGCGGCCTCGGCGAAACCGGCGCGTTTGTCGGTCTTGAAGGCGAGAATATCAAAATCTGATCGGAGAAAACTTTTGAATTCCTTTGAGAATGCAAAAGAGAATATCGAGCTTATAAAAAGCGCACTGCGCGTGCTGCTCGTGCCCGCCACACCCGGCGAGTATGATCTGCACGCGCTTATTTCCTCTGCGCTTGACAGGGCAAATCTATCCTATGTCCACGAAGCGAAAATTGCAGAAAACTGCCGCGCGGATTTTTGTGTAGAAAAGATTTGCATCGAGGTCAAAAAATCCAAGCCCGCTAAAAGCGCGCTTCTTAAACAGATTACAAGATATCTTTCAAGCGAAAACATAGACGGCATGCTCGTGGTTACGCAAAAAAGCGTCAATCTTCCGGCCATTATCATGAGCAAGCCCGTCTCCGTATTGTCGCTTGACAAGCTCTGGGGGGTGTCGCTTCCGTGAATGAGTATCCGAAATATCTGGATTCGCCCAATGAGAACGCGCACACCTACGGAACGCTTTCCTATAACCGAAAGAGCCGTTGCTGGACCATTAAGGGCGAGCCCTGCGTAACCGAGCTTGCCAAGCGGCTGTTTCCAGGCTGCGACGGCAGAGGGCGCGGCGTGGCGAGATTTACGGCGCACGCCCGAATTGTAGGCGACCTCAACTGGCTGATGCTCAGATATCCTTTGAAAATCAAGGAAAGCGACCAAAAAAGATGGGATGAAGCGCTTGAAAAGGCCAGAGAATACGCCGTGAGAAAGCAAAAGGCGCTTGCGTCTCCCGTGAGCGCGAACCCGCCCAGCGCTGAATTTTCCGGACAGCTCATGCCCTTTCAGAAGCTGGGTCTTGGTTTTCTGCTTGCAAACAGAAGATGCCTGCTTGCCGATGAAATGGGGCTTGGAAAAACCGTACAGGCGCTGTCCTTTATTGCGTATACCGGCGAATACCCTTCTCTCATCGTGTGTCCTGCGCATCTTGTGAGAAACTGGGTGCGCGAATGCGAACGGTTTTTAAAGCCCGACGGATCCTTGCGCGTGCATGTATTGAGAGGCTTAAAGCCCTACGCTCTGCCCGAAGCCGATGTTTACATCGTGCATTACCTGCTCCTTCGCGGCTGGAAGAACGAGCTGCCCGAATATCACTTTAACACCGTTATTTTTGACGAAATACAGGAGCTGCGCCACTGCGGCACGGAAAAGTATTCCGCATCTTCCCTATTGTCGGATTCCTCCGACAATGTCATCGGCCTTTCGGGAACGCCCATCTACAACAACGGCGGCGAAATCTGGAATGTAATCAACATCCTCGATTTCCATTTTCTGGGCGACTACGAATCGTTCTCGCGCGAATGGTGCTACGGCTACGGAAACCAAATCGTTCAAAAGCCGGAAATTTTGGGCGAACATTTGAAGCGCGAAGGAATGCTGCTTAGGCGTCTTAAAAGCGAGGTATTAAAGGAGCTTCCGCCCAAGCGCCGCTTGGTTCAGGAAATTGACTGGGACGACAAGGTATATAAAGAGCTCATGCGCCCGGTCGCAAGCCAATTGCTCGCCCTTGAAAACGCAGATTCCGCCTCCGCCCGCGCGCTCATCGAGGATCAGATATCACAGACTCATAGACAGGCAACAGGCGTCGCCAAAGCGCCGTATGTGGCGGCATTTGTAAAAATGCTTGTTGAAAACGGCGAAAAGGTACTTTTAATGGCGCACCACCACGCCGTGATGGACATTTATAAAAAGGAACTGAAATCGCTCAAACCCGTGTTTATCACAGGCCGCGAAACGGATCAAAAAAAGGATTCAGCCGTCAAAGCCTTCATGAACGAAGACACCGATCTTTGCGTGATCTCCTTAAGAAGCGCAAGCGGCTTAAACCTTCAAAGAGCCACCTGCGTCGTATTCGGCGAGCTCGACTGGTCGCCCGCCGTGCATTCTCAGGCGGAGGACCGCGCGCACAGAATCGGACAAACCGATTCGCTTCTGTGCTACTACCTCGTCTCCCCCAGAGGCTCGGACAGCGAAATGCAGGATGCGCTGGGCTTAAAGGTCAGCCAATTTGTCCAGCTGATGGGCGACAAAGCCCCCGACCGCGAAAAGGAATTTTTGATGCAGTCGGAAGCAAGAGACCACATAAAGAAAATGATCGAGCGGCTGAAAGAGGAAACCGGCGATGCTTCAGATTGAAGCGTGCCGGTTTCAGACCATCAACAAACCTCTGGGTGAGGCATGGAGAGGGAGCGCACTCCCTCTCCATTTTCAATCGATTTTGGCGGCATGTACGGCAAAATCGCGCGTTTTCACAAAGCGCAGCGACTGAAAACGCTTCCCCTTTCCG
>JAFWZN010000124.1 GCA_017522345.1 Clostridia bacterium
ATGTACGGCAAAATCGCGCGTTTTCACAAAGCGCAGCGACTGAAAACGCTTCCCCTTTCCGATCCCCGCCCGGAAATTCCGAAGAATTTCAGGGGATCGGCCCCTCTCATCAAAAAAGGCACTTTTTTGATGACTTGAGGGAACGGCCTGTGTGCCGTTCCCATTTTCTTTGGATGAATATGGTTAGAAAAGCGCTGCCCTATCTCACCCTCGCTTGTTAAAACAGCAGCTTAAAAAAACGCAACACAAAATGTGTTGAATTTCATCCCGAAATCATATATAATAATTGTCGTTATGCGCCCGTAGCTCAGTGGATAGAGTGTTCGACTCCGACTCGAAAGACCGTGGGTTCGAATCCCGCCGGGCGCGCTCCCGCGCAGGAATGCCTTGCGCGGCTTTTTTTGTTCAAAAATATGCGTTTTCTTTGCGTTTTCAGCGTTTCCAACGTCAAAAATTCACATTGAAATGATATAATTTTGAAAAACGAAACCACAAGGAGCGATTGATTATGTCTGTCCGTACCCGTTTTGCGCCCAGCCCCACGGGCTATATGCATCTGGGCAATCTGCGCACTGCCCTTTACACCTATCTGTACGCCAAAAGAAGCGGCGGCTCCTTCATTCTTCGAATTGAGGATACCGACCAGGAGCGCGAAGTGCCCGGCGCGGTTCAGATCATTTATAACAGCCTGAAAACCGCCGGCCTTTCCCACGACGAAGGTCCCGATGTCGGCGGCCCCGTAGGTCCGTACATCCAGTCCGAGCGCAAGGACACCTATCTTCCCTACGCCAAGCAGCTGGTCGAGTCCGGCCACGCCTACTATTGCTTCTGCACCAAGGAGCGCCTTGAGGAAGCGCGCGCCGAGTGTGAGAAGAAGGGCGAAAGCTTCAAATACGACAAGCACTGCCTCCATCTTTCCAAGGAGGAGATTCAGGCGAAGCTGGACGCAGGCGAGCCCTACGTCATCCGCCAGAATATCCCCACCGAGGGAAAAGCCGGCTTTGACGACGTGATCTACGGTCATGTAGAGGTGGACTGCGACACGCTGGACGACAACGTATTAATCAAGGCCGACGGCCTTCCCACCTACAACTTCGCCAACGTCATCGACGACCACTTAATGGGCATCACCCACGTCATGCGCGGAAACGAGTATCTTTCCTCCGCGCCCAAATACAACCTCCTTTACAGAGCGCTGGGCTGGGAGCCGCCGACGTATGTGCATCTGACCCCTGTTATGGTGGAAGGCACCATGCGCAACAAGAAGACCGGCGTTTATGTCTACGAGACCGACGAGGACGGAAATACGGTTCTCGACGAAAAGGGCAATCCCGTCAAGGCAATCGTAAAGCGCAAGATGTCCAAGTCCCAGGGCGACCCCTCCTTTGAGGACCTGATGGCGGACGGCTATCTTGTAGAAGCCATCATCAACTATCTGGTGCTGCTGGGCTGGTCTCCCCGCAGCGAGCGCGAATTCTTCACTCTGAAGGAGCTGGAGGAAGCCTTCGACCTCGAAGGTCTTTCCAAGAGCCCGTCCTTCTTCGACACCATCAAGCTCAACTGGTTCAACGCCGAGTACATCAAGCAGCTCGCGCCCGAAAAGTACTTGGAGTACGCGCGCCCGTGGCTTAATAAGGTGCTCGACGAAAACAAGTTTGACTATAAGCGCCTGTGCGAGCTTCTTCAGAGCCGCACCGAGGTCTTCAACCAGCTGCCCGAGATGGTGGATTTCCTTAAAGAGATGCCCGAATTCGAAAACGACCTTTACACCCACAAAAAGATGAAGACCAACCCCGAGGTTGCGCTCGACGCGCTCACCCGCATCCGCCCCGTGCTTGAAAACCTCACCGAGTGGACGGAAGAGAAGCTGCACGACGCGGTTATGGAAGCGATTACCGAGTTCGGCATGAAGAACGGCCAGATGCTGTGGCCGCTTCGAATCGCCATTTCCGGCAAAATGTCCACCCCCGGCGGCGCGTTTGAAATCGCCTACCTGCTCGGAAAAGAAGAGACGATGGCAAGACTTAACGCCTCCATCGCCAAGCTTCAGGCATAATGCTGCCCGATTATCAAAAAAGCATATTGTCCATCACATCCTCGGTGGCGGCGTATTTCGGCGCAAAAACGCCCTACCCGCCGCTTGAGGCCGTGACGGCTGCTCTCATGGAGAAGAACACGAAAAACGTCGTTCTTCTCTTATTCGATGGAATGGGCGAAAATCTGCTTAAAAGGCATTTGCAGGAAGACGCCTTTTTGAGAAAACACGACGTTGGCCCCGTCTCCACCGTCTACCCCTCCACCACAACCGCCGCGACCACATCCCTGTGGACAGGCGTCGCGCCGGGCGAGCATGCATGGCTTGGCTGGAGCCTGTATTTTAAGGAAATCGGGCGGCAAATCGACACATTTTTAGGAAAAGACAGCTTTACGGGCGAAAAATACGCGCCCCTTTTTCCCGCCGAGGCCTACATTCCCTTCGAAACGATTTATCCGTCCGTAAACCATGTCTGCCAAACCCATGCGTTTTTCCCCTTCCCGACCAGCGCGTCGAAGGGCGCAAACGACCGCGCAGTCTATTCGGGCGCGACCGACCTTTTCCGCCGGATTGTAGACGCCGCCAATCGCCCCGGAAAACAACTGATCGCCGTCTACCACCCGGAGCCCGATACCACAATGCACGAGCGAGGCGTAAACGCGCTTCAGACCAAAACCGCCTTTGAACGCGCAAACGACCTGTGCGAAAAGCTGTCGCGCGAGCTCGGAGACGACACGCTGTTCATCGTCACGGCAGACCACGGGCTTGTGGATGTAAATGAGAATATCGACGTAACCAAGATTCCCGAAATTATGCAAACGCTCATCATGCCGCCGTCGATTGAAGGCCGCGCGGCGAGCTTTTTCGTGAAGCCCCATAAAAAGGACGCGTTCCTTGCGGAATTTGAAAAGCGATTCAAGGACGATTTTATCGTTTTCACCCATGACGAAGCGATGAAAAATCAGCTTTTGGGCATTTATCCCTTTCACGGCAAAACAGATGATTTCATCGGCGATTTTTTCATCTGCGCTACAGGCGAAAAAAGCTTTGCGTTCTCAACCCCTGCCTCGATAAATGACGGCTCCCTTATCGGCCAGCACGCGGGTCTTACCGAAGACGAAATGCTGGTTCCCGTCATTTGTTTCAGAGGAAGCGCATAAATACAGCCGCCAAGTGCAAAAACCTTGCGTTTCGGCGGCATTTCTTTTGTATTTTCTTCATTTCGGTATACCATTTTTTCATAATTTGTGATATACTTATGGCATCCATCCCCATATCTCAAGGAGGCAAACTCATGAAAAAAATCATCTCTGTCGTTTTAACCATCCTGCTCATCCTTTCCGTTGCAGGAAACGCATATCTTTTCGTCGAGAACCAAAATACAAAAACCGAGCAGGACGCATATGAACTGAAAACAAACGAACAGGTCGCCTCCCTGAACGAGAAAATCGCTCTGACGGAAGCCGATCTTCTTGCGGAAACCGAAAAATACAATCAGGCGCTTGAAACCATCCGCGAGATGGACGAACAGACGCTTGCGCTGAATCAGGAAATCGAAACAGTTTCCGGAAAGCTCCTCGAAACGGAAAATGCAAAGGCGGAAATCGAGGCTCAGCTTTCAGACGCCAATACCCGCGCCGATGAAAACGAACAGCTTCTCGCCGCCAAAGCCGAGGAAGCCGAATCCCTGATGTCCGTCATCGAGGACAAGGACGCCGCCTATCTCTCCCTTTCGGAAAGCTATGCCGCGCTTGACGCCGAGAACAAAGCCGCGCTCGAAAAGGTAGCCGCGCTTGAGGGCGAAAAGAATTCCGCGCTTGAAACCATCGCCGCGCTTGAGAGCGAAAAGAATTCCGCGCTTGAAACCATCGCCGCGCTTGAGGGCGAAAAGAATTCTGCGCTTGAAACCATCGCCGCGCTTGAGGGCGAAAAGAATTCCGCGCTTGAAACCATCGCCGCGCTTGAGAGCGAAATCACTGTGAAGGCAGCAGAAATCTCTCAAAAGGAATCCGATCTTGCCGATATCGAAAAAGCCATGTCCGAGCTCACCAAATTAAGCGAAGACGCGCAGGAGCAGCTGAGTCAGAAAACGCAGGAATACAATTCGCTCAAGGCTCAGTATGACGCAAGCATCAAAGCCGTCGCCTCCTATGAAGGCGAGGTGCATCGTCTCGAGGGCGAAATGGAGAAGCTGGAAAGCGAGGCCGAAGCTTTTAAAACCTCCATTACCGGCATGCAGGCTGAAATCGAGGCCCTCCGCGCCGTAGCAAGCGAAGCTGCGACCGGCTTCGCCGACGAGGTGGATACAAAGACCGCGCAGGCGCAGGAGCTTTTGAACATCACCGAGGAAAACGCCAAGGCTAAGGAAGAAATCGAGGCGCTCAAAGCGGCGCTTACCGAAAAAGAAAACGAAATCTCCGATCATAAAAAGAGTGTCGCCGACACGCAGGCTGAAATCGAGCAGCTGAACGAAACGATTGAAAGCCTGAAAGACGAAAAGAAATCCCTTGAAACCAAGCTGGCCGCCTCCTCCGGCGAAAACGAGAGCGCTCTTGAACTGATCGAAGCCTCTGAAGCCGAGCTGAATAAGACCAAGGAAACCTTAAGAGCCACGGAAAAGGCGCTTACGGACGCCGAAAGCAAGCTGGCCGATTCCGAAAAGGCCGCGGAAGCGCTGGCGGAAGAAATCGCCGCCAAGGAAGTTGCGCTGTCCTCCGCCAGCCTTATGATCAGCGCGCTTGAAACGGAAATCGAAGCCGCTGAAGAAGCCTTGGCCGAAAACGCCCGCCTCATGGACGAAACCACGCAGGCGCTCACCGAAGCCAAAAATGCGCTGACCGCCGCCACGGGCGAGAACGAAAGCCTGAAGGCCACGCTCGATCAGGCGAGCAGCAAAATCGCCGAAACCGAAAAGGCGCTCAATGACGCAAACGCCGCCATCGCACAAGCTAAAGAGGAAGCATCCGCGCATCTTGCCGCCTACATAGCCGAAACCGAAAAAACCGCCTCCTTGGAGAACGAATTGTCCGACGCGAAGAACGCCTATGACGCGAAGGTACAGGAGAACGACAGCCTTGCCGCCGAGCTTTCCGGCGCCCTGAGCGCCTATGACGCAGAGGTCGCGAAGAACGAAGCGCTTTTAAGCGAGCTTTCCGACACTGCGGCAAATCTGGAAGGAAAAACCGAGGCGCTCGCCGCCTGTGAGGACGCGCTGAATGCAGCAAAGGCCAGCCTTGAAAGCGCCAACAACGCGCTCCTTGATACCGAAGCATTGCTTCAGGACACTCGCTCCAAGCTTGAAAAGACGGAAGGCGAGCTTGCTTCCACCCAGCAGCAGCTTGAATCCGTCACCTCCAGCTACAACGCGTATGTTGCAAAGCGCGGAGAAGCCTATACCGCCGAAAGCGAAATCGCATCCGGCGTTGCCGAAATCGCACTCACTGAAGAAGGAACTTATGCCATCGACTTCACCAACGCCTCCGAGCGCCCCGTGCGCCTCACCCTCGTAACCGATGACGGACGCGAGCTCTTCACACAAACCGTCCCGGCAGGCGCAACCGCAGCGGACGCCGCGCTTACGGAAGAAGCGAATGGCGCAGCCTGCTGGCTCAAGGCCGAATATCTGGATCAGGAGGGCGGCGTGCTCTACAGCCTGACCACCCCGGTAACCGTAGAATAATACCCAATCAAAAACGACGCGGAAGGGTTTTCCTCCGCGTCGTTTTTTGATTCTGAAAATCGCCGGCTTTTTCCTTTCAGCCGAGATAGAAGATAAGGTTTCGGATGCTTAAAAGGATAATGACGACGATGGTAAGCAAATAAACGATTCTGACCTGATTGGACGACAGCTTTTTATTGAAAACGCGCCCGACCGCCCCGCCAAGAATTCCGCAGACGACCATCAATACAAGCATCATCACGCTGAACTCAGGCACGCTGCGCGTAACGAGCGTCGAAATCAGGCTCGCCAGCTGCGATAAAAAGATAACGATCAGCGAATTCTGCGCCGCATCCTTCAGATTCATCGAATATAATACAGAAAGCACCATCAGATTAATCGGCCCTCCGCCGATTCCAAGAAAAGCCGAAATTAAGCCCAACATCAAACCCGCAAGCACGCCGATAACGGGATTTTTTACATTAAGCGAAGGAAGAATCGAGGGCTTTATCGTGTATAGAAGCGTAACAATTGTAATGACCATCAGGCATGCGGACTGAACCGCCCCCGCGCGGGACGCGTTTTCAAACAGAGCGGAAACGAGCGAAAACAGGTATTTCCCCATCACGCCGCCCACCGCCGCGCCTGCGCCCAACGGGAACGCCGCTTCCTTTTTAAGCTGTCTGTCGCCGGACAAAAGACTTTTCGCCGCATTATAGGCGGACATCGACAAAACCGTACAGCCGGACAGAAAGGAAATGGTTGCAACCTGCATCATGCCAAGCGAATCCAGCACGGGCTTTATAATCACGCCGCCGCCGATTCCCGCAATCGCGCCAACGGCAGACGCCAAAAGGCTGACAAGCGCAATCAAGATCACATGCATAAACTGCCTCCGCACAATAATTTGTCTCCATTATACCACAAAATCCCACTGGTGGAACACAATCTTTTTCTCCAAAGCCGATTTACTTTACTTTAGATCGTTTTTGTGATAAAATATCGTTGTACAGACAGAAACTCATCCTCAGATCAGGAGCAATTTTATGAAATTTCTGATTTTCTCTCTAAGCTGCGGCGGCGGCCACGATGCCGCAGCCAACGCAGCTGCGGCGGCGCTTCGAGACGCCGGCGCGGAAGCGGCGGTGTACGATTGCTATGCCGTCATTCGCCCTTCTTTGTCAAAGGCGGTCTGCGGCTTTTATGTTTGGCTGGTCAAGCATCTTCCGTGGCTGTTCGGAATTTTCTATAACGCTTCCTACAACATTCCGAGGCTGAACGGAAAAACCTTTGTCTACGACATCAACAAATTTGAAGCGGAGCGTCTTGCCCGATTCATCCAAAAAGAAAATCCCGACGCGATTCTGACGAGCCACATTTTTTCTGCGCAGCAGCTGACGCATTTAAAGAAAAACGGCAAAATCACGCAGTGGATCGGCGGCATAATCACCGATTACGACGTCCAGCCGTTCTGGAACGACACAGAGATGGACATGATTTTCACGCCCACAGAAAGTCTCAGCGAGCGATACGAAAAATTTGGCGTGAACGGCGCGCGTCTTGTAACCACGGGTATTCCCGTAGATCCGTCCATATCCCCGGAAAAGGATATTGCGAAGGCAAAAAGGGAAGCCGGGCTTGAAGAAAACCGGCGGCATGTGCTTGTCGCGGGCGGCAGCATGGGCGCGGGAAAAATGCACTCGACTGTTGAAAATCTCCTCAAAACGCTGGATGAAAACGTTCAGATTATCGCCGTTTGCGGAAATAATCTCAAGCTCAAAAGAAAATTCATGCGCATGAACGTGCCGGAATCCCGTCTGAAGGTAGAAGGCTTCGTAAAGCCGCTTTGCAGACTCATGCGCGCTTGCGACGTCGTCATATCAAAGCCCGGCGGCCTTTCCACCACGGAAGCCTTCGAGCTTAAGCGTCCGCTTGTTGTCGTTCATCCGATTCACGGCGTGGAAAGCCACAATGCGCGTTTCCTCCGTGAAAACGGCGTCGCGCTTTGCCCGAAGACCGACGACGAAGTTTCAAAAGCCGTAAGCGAGATCCTGTCAAACCCTGAAATTACGGAGAAAATGATGGCTGCAAGAGAAAAATGCATCCCCTCCGGCGCGTCCAGAACCATCGCGGATACGGTAATCCGAGAGGCAAAAAAGAACGCGGACATCGTTTAACCGACGCTCCTTTCGTTATCCGCCAAGCTTCCTCCCGCCGAAAAACGCACGAAAAACGACAAGCAGCGTTCAATCAAAACCATAAAATTACACGGAGCTTTTTTGCAAACGTAAATTTGCAGACAAGCTCCGTGTAATTTTATCTTTTCGCTTATCCCAAAACAAGCGCGGCAACCGCGCCCTTAGGCAGGCGGATTTCTTTTGCGCCGGACAGAGAAATTTCCTTCGATGTCGGCGTTACGCGCTTCGGATTCTCAAAATCGTTGACCGCGTGAAGATCTTCATGCGCAAGAATCGTAAAGACGCCCTTTTCGGGAAGGGAACGCTCTGCAGCGGAAAGAGTGATAATCGCTTCCTCCTCCGCAGAAAGGTTCGCGAGCGTGATCGTAACCATTCCGTCCTTCTCGCTCGCAGACGCGCTCACCATCTCCAGCGGCCGATAGCCGTCCCTTGTCAGGATATCGCACTTCACGCGCGTTCTCACATGCTTTGCACCCTGATGGGTCTTGAACATATCGAAAACGTGATAGTTCGGCGTTTCCACAAAATGCTCGCCTCCCGCAAGATACAGCGAATGAAGGTTGTTGCAAAGCTGGGCGACGTTTGCCATCTTGACCACATCTGAGCGGTTGTTGAAAATGTTTAACGTCAGCGCGGCGACAACCGCGTCGCGCATGCTCGACTGCTGTTCAAAAAGGTTGTATCCCCCGCTCGGGCCCGTGCCGTCTTTATGCCAGCAGCCCCATTCGTCCACAACCAGCGCGATTTTGCGTTCCGGGTCAAATTCGTCCATGGCGGCTCTGTGATCGTCCACAATGCGCCGCATAAAATCCGCTTTAAAAAGAAGCTCATACCACTGATCCTTCGTAAATTCCTGCGGCGTTCCGGCTGTTCCGCAGTAATAGTGAACGGACATGCCCCATGTGGCGGCCTCAGGATACTTGGTCTTGGCCATTTCCTGCATGATGCGTCTTGTCCAGTCAATATCATGGCCGTTCGCGCCGCACATGATAAACTTCATGATCCGCCCACGGTCGAGGGAATTGATCACGGCGGAGTATCTCATATACTCGCGCATATACATTTCCGGGCTCATCTGCCCGCCGCCGCCCCAGTTCTCATTGCCGATGCCCCAGTATTTCACATCAAAGGGTGCAGGATGGCCGTTTTGGGCGCGCTCTCGGGTGAGGGTCGTGAGGTTTTCGGGAAGATTTACATATTCCGCCCAATTTCGGATGTGAAGGGGCGTGGTCGAAGTCATGTTCGCGGCGAAATAGGGCTCCGCGCCCACCATTTCGCAGAAATCGCAGAATTCATGCGTGCCGACCTGATTTGTCTCCGTTCGCTTGTCAAACGTGTACCACCAGTTGACGCGCTCGGGACGGTTTTCCTTCGGTCCGATGCCGTCGCGCCAATCGTAGGTTTCCGCAAAACAGCCGCCCGGCCAGCGCAAAACAGGCGGACTGATTTTCTTAAAGCTGTCCACAAGCGCCTTTCGAAAGCCGCGCACGTTTTCCACCTTGCTGTCCTCGCCCACCCAAAGGCCGTCGTAATACACGCCGCCGATGTGCTCGGCAAAGTGGCCGTAAATCATCGGGCTGATTTCGCCCAGAGACGCGCCGAAATCCAGAAGCAAATCCGCTTTATGCGCCATAAATCCATCCTCCCGATCTTTATGCAAAGATTGCTCCGCGCTTAATCATTTCCTCCCTGACAAGCGCGCCGTCAAAGCCATGAAGGGACGCTAAGCCTTGGTCGATCGCCAGCGACGCGCAGATGCCCGCCGCCTCGCCCATGGCGCGGCAAGTGGGAATCACGCGGATGGAGGACTGCGCCACGAATTCCGCGCCCAGATTTCTGCCCGCGACGAGCAGATTATCGACGTCCTTCACAATCAGCGCGCGCAGGGGAATTTCGTAATACGGCTTTCCGCTGTCTTCAAGAATTTCGAAGGTATTGAGCTTGCGCCCATGGATGTCCACAGGATAGTTCGACTGGCAGATCGCGTCGTCAAACTGCATATGCGCAAGGCACTCGTTGTTGGTAACGATGTGATCAGTCACGGCGCGTCTTGATTCGCGGACGCCGACCATCGTGGAAATCTGCGCAATATACGCGTTTTCAAAGCCGGGAATATATTTTTTGTAGAATTTCAGCTGCCTCATGATGGCTTTTTTACCCTCGAGCTGCACAAAGGTGAGGTTCTCAGCGTCGTCGGCATCGTGCAAATCGAAAAACTCCGGGCAGTTGAACGCGATTGCGTCATTGCGCCCGGGCAGCGTGAAAAACTGCCAGTACACCGCGTCGTCATACATAAGGTCGCCCGCTTCGATGGCCAGATAGAAAAGAGGACGCAGCGGGAACTGGCGCTTTTCATCCGTTGTCACCGCGCCGCAGTACTGCACGGGCCGCGGCGTGGGCGAACCCGTTTCCTTTTCGGAATAAAACGCCCAGAACGCGTCGGTGTCGATGCCGCCCAGCACATATCTTAAGGACACCGGCTGGTTTTTGCCGTTCTCCTCGTTTCCGTGAAGCATGGGAAGCTCCAAAAGCGCGCACAGGTCGCAGTCGCCCGTGGCGTCAATAAATATTTTGCCAAAAACCTTTCCGTGCCCGGACTTATTGAAGATGTTTACGCAGGTAATTGCGTTTCCGTCCTTTTCTGCGCCGATAACGGTGGTGTGGTAAAGCACCTTAACGCCGCGCTCCATGAGCATTTCTTCCAAAATAATACCAAGCATCATGGGGTCAAGCCAGCAGTCGCCCTTTTCAATGGACGCACCGCATTCCACCGCGCGGCGGTTGATTTCATCGGAAATATAAGAGCACATGGGGTTTCCCTTGATGCCCGTGTGCATAAGAGGCGTGACCAAGGAAAGCGTTGCGCTTCCGCCGGGAATACCGTACTGCTCAATGAGAATTACGTTTTTGCCCTGATCCGCCGCGGCAATCGCCGCAACCGCGCCCGCCGTGCCCGCGCCGCAGACAACTATGTCGCATGAATAGGTTTTGTTCGTCATTGTTTGACCTCCCCGTGATAATCAATGTGGTTTTTTATGTCTATTATAAATCAAATTCCATTGACGGGCAAGGCGCAAGGGAGGATTTGAAGAAAATTTGTGCAGGAAACGGATGGATGAAAAAACAATGCAGAACTCATTCTTACAGCCCTTAAATGAAAGCGAAACATCCTTTGCGCAGACAGCTGCGCTTGTCTTTTCTTTTTAAGCATGATATAATGCACATGGAATCAATATCTTCATAATCGGAGTGAAAAATGTTTGAGTTAAGAAAATTGTCCGCCGATGACGGCATAGATATATACGAAATGCTTCAGCGCATCCCGGGCGAAGAAAACGGCTTGATGAACAAAGCAAACGGACTAACCTATGACGAATACAAAAAGTGGCTGACCGCAAAACAGAAAGCCTCTGAACAGCAAGGGATTGTCGACGGCTGGAAAGTGCCTTCCACGACCTTTTGGCTGTATTCAGACGGCGTTCCCGTTGGATTCGGAAGCATCCGCCATTTTTTGACCGAAGCATTGCGCAAAGCCGGCGGACATATCGGATACGGAATTGCGCCCGGATTCCGAAATAAGGGATACGGAAAAGAGCTGTTGCGGCTTTTGCTTCACGAGGCAAAAAAGATCGGAATAGAAAAGGCGCTGGTAACGGTTCACTCGGACAATCCGGCTTCCCAGGCCGTGGCAATGGCAAACGGAGGCGTAATAACCGAAAGAACGGATGACAGAGTCTTTATCTGGATTGATACAGAGAAATCAGTCGGGATTCAGGAATAAAAACAAAAAACGCACTTCCGTGCCGCCTGAAAGGCGGTTCAAGGTGCGTTTTATTGTATGGATAAGGAGATGACACGAATGGATAAAGGCCGGATCATATTTTTAAACGGCGTGACAAGCGCGGGAAAAACGTCCATCGTCGAAGCCATTCAGGCGCGCGATGATGTGTTTTTCTATGTCGTGGCCAACGATCTGTTTCAAGAAATGGTAGGAGACAAATATCTTCGGAAAGACTATTGGAAATACTTAAGCGAAGTGATTCTTATGATGTATCATACCGCGAAACTGTTCTCCGATATGGGCAAAAATGTTCTGATCGACGGCATTCTGGTTGAAAAAGAAGAAATCGCGCCTCATTATGAGCAAATGCGGGAAATCCTGAAAGACAATCCGCTCGATCTGGTCGAGGTATACTGTCCTCTGGACATATGCAGGCAAAGAAACATTCTGCGCGGAGACAGAGGCGAACACCAGTCGGATGAGCAGCACGAACTGATGGCAAAAAACATCGAATACCGGATGCGCGTCGACACAAGTATAAACAGCGCAGCCGAATGCGCCGATATCATCGTCAGGGAATTGTTTCACAAAGCCAGATCTTGATGGAATAGAGAATACCTATTTTTGTTTGCAAAGCAAAACACAGCCGAGTCATTCCTTTCCTCAATAAATCCGCTGGATAGAAATCTCCATACATTAAACAGATTTCTTTCTCAAAACCCGTAGGGACACCCCTCCGGAGTGTCCGCAAACAATATCGAAAGCACGCGGACACCCGGGGACGGGTGTCACTACGATGGAAATGAAACGTGCGTAGATGCCGTAGGGGACGGGTTTCCCGTCCCGCAGCTTCCTGCGATTTATCGACTTCAAAAAGGTATCAGAAGGAAGCAAAACGCCTCCCCCACAATAGATGTGAACCATTTGATTCAATTGTATGGAACGATGCCTTCATCGTCCGCCATTGTCTGCCAAAATACGTAAAATCACCAGTAAAAAACGTCCTCCGGAAATCCGGAGGACGTTCAAATCATCAACAAACTCCAGGGAGAGGTTTGGAGAGGGAACGCATTCCCTCTCCATTTTCAATCGATTTCGACGGCGTGTACGGCGAAATCGCGCGTTTTTACAAAGCGGAGCGACTAAAAACGCTTCCCCTTTCCGATCGCCGCCCGGAAATCCCGAAGGATTTCAGGCGATCGGCCCCTCCCATCAAAAAAGGGACTTTTTTGATGGATTAAAAACGTCCCCCGGAAATCCGGAGGACGTTTTATAAAAGCAGTTCTTAGAACTTGAGGCTGTTCAGCTTGATGCCGGGGCCCATGGTGGTGGAAAGAACCGCAGACTTGATATAGGCGCCCTTGGCAGCGGACGGCTTGGCCTTGATGATGGCTTCCATCAGCGTGCGAAGGTTCTCGGTGAGCTTCTGCTCGTCGAAAGAGGCCTTGCCAACGGGGCAGTGGATGATAGCGGTCTTGTCAACGCGGTACTCAACCTTACCGGCCTTGGTTTCGGTGATGGCCTTGGTTACGTCCATGGTGACAGTGCCGGTCTTGGGGTTGGGCATGAGGCCCTTGGGGCCGAGCACGCGGCCCAGACGGCCAACGAGACCCATCATGTCGGGGGTGGCGATACAAACGTCAAATCCGAACCAGCCGCCCTGAATCTTGGCGATCATGTCTTCCGCGCCTACGAAATCAGCGCCGGCAGCCAGAGCTTCTTCAGCCTTGGGGCCCTTCGCGATAACGAGAACGGTCTTGGTCTTACCGGTACCATTGGGAAGTACAACGGTGCCGCGAACCTGCTGGTCAGCGTGGCGAGGGTCAACGCCCAGGCGCACGGAGATTTCAACAGTTTCATCAAACTTGGCCTTCGCGGTCTGCTTGATCAGAGCGATGGCTTCCTCGGGGTCATACTGCTTGGTGCGATCGATCAGCTTAAGGCTGTCGGCATACTTTTTTCCGGTCTTCATCTATAATTTCCTCCCTGTGGTGCAAGCGGCGCTATGTCCTCCCACGGTTTTGGTGCTTACGCGTAGATTAGTCGTCTACAACAACGCCCATGGAACGGGCGGTGCCGGCTACCATGCTCATCGCGGCTTCGACGGAAGCGGCGTTCAGATCGGGCATTTTGAGCTCGGCGATTTCCTTAACCTGCGCCTTGGTGATGTGGGCAACCTTGTCCTTGTTGGGACGGCCGGAGGCATGCTCGATGCCGCAAGCCTTCTTTATAAGAACGGCGGCCGGCGGAGTTTTGCAGATGAACGTGAAGGAACGGTCCTGGTAAACGGTAATGACGACCGGGATTACGAGTCCAACCTGCTTCGCAGTACGGTCGTTGAATTCCTTGCAGAATCCGGGAATGTTCACGCCATGCTGACCGAGCGCCGGGCCGATGGGCGGCGCGGGGGTGGCTTTGCCGGCGTTGACCTGCAGCTTGATCAGCGCAGTAACTTTTTTCGCCATGGGGATATCCTCCTTAATCTGTATGTGGTGTGTAGCGGAACGATTTACGTGTCCTCCCACTTCCTGAAAGCCCGGTTACGGGCTAGCAAGCAAATGTCGCGCCTCAGTTTTCCAGGCGCAGAACCTCGTCGAAGCTGAGTTCCACTGCGGTATCGCGCTTCATCATGGGGACTACTACGCGCACGCGCTGGTTTTCCTCATCGATTTCGGTGACGCGGCCGTTGAAGTTTTCAAACAGACCGCTGAGAATGCGGACTTCGTCGCCAACCTGAATATCAAGCTGGGTGACGGTTGTGCTCTCCATGAGAGCGGCAAAATCGGAATCGGGCAGGGGCGTGGGCTTGGAGCCCGTGCCAACAAAGCCGGTGACGCCACGAGTGTTGCGGACCAAATACCAGCTTTCGTTCGTCATGACCATGCGAACCAGAACATAGCCGGGCATGCGCTTGCGCGGGACGACGCGACGCTTGTTGTTTTTGATCTCGATGACCTCTTCAATCGGAATCTGAACTTCGCCGATCAGATCCTGCAGACCGTTGTTTTCAACGCTCTTTTCGAGGTTGGCTTTTACTTTGTTTTCGTAGCCCGAGTAGGTATGAACGACATACCAGTTCATTTCGGCTTTATCCGACATGTTTAACTCCTTGTCAATCAGCCGGTTACCAGCTTGACCAGCGCGCCTGCGCCGATATCAAACAGGCCGATGATGATGCCCATCAGAACCATGAAGGCCAGAACAACCAGAGAATAGTTGATGAGGTGCTTCTTGGTGGGCCAGGTGACCTTCTTCATCTCGTGGAACATGTTGTAAAACGCCATGCCGATTTTCACGCCAAGGTTCTTAATCCAGTTCCATACGCGCTTGAAGAAGTTCGGTTTCTTCGCTTCGTTCTGGTTAGCCATGTAATTACATCCTCCAATGCTCGCTTTGATTGACGCTTCTTACTTGGCTTCCTTGTGCGAAGTATGCTTCTTGCAGAAACGGCAATACTTGTTCATTTCCAGACGATCGGGGTCGTTCTTCTTGTTCTTGATGGTATTGTAATTGCGCTGCTTGCACTCGGAGCATGCCAGCACAATCTTAATACGCTTATCCGATGCCATGGATCGACACCTCCTATGGATAGAATAGGTCAGCCCCCGCATACCTGCTCGGGGCGCTGGCCGATTGTACAACAACAGCAACCCACATCCTTGGGCAGACTAATGTATTATAGACCATGCCGCCCGTAATTGCAAGAGGGTATGTATGAAATTGACGAAATTTTACATATTTGTTTCAAAAGTAGTTCCTGTTCGCCGCCTAAAAAGCGATGTATAATATAGAAGAAACGCATCCGGACACGGCAGGTGAATTTCCCCGTTTTTCCTTGCAAAGATGGAAAGATCATGATAAGATAAACAAATGAAATCCATCCGCCCGAAAAGGAGAAGACAACCATGCTTTCTGTAATTCTGATCGCGCTTGTAATCGTGCTTTATTCGTTTCAAACGCTTTTCTGCCGCCTGTACAACAAAGCTTATCCGGGAAGAGAGGACGTCTCCCCCTTCGTGTACTGCGCGTATTACGGCGTGTTTGTGTCTGTGGCAACGTTTTTCTTCGGCGGATGTACGTTCAGCCCCTCGTGGCAGACGGTGCTTTTCGGCCTTCTGAACACATTCGCGCTGCTTCTTTATAATATCACGCTCATCAAGGCCACTGCAACCGGCTCCTACGCCATTGCAAATCTTTCGCTTTTATCCGGCGGCATTTTAATTCCGCTTCTGGAATCCGTTCTTATTTTTGACGGCGTTCTTTCCCCCATCCAGTACGCAGGTATCTTTCTTATGCTGATCGCGTTCGGCTTTTTGAATGCCGACGGCTTTTTCAAAAAAAAGGGCGAAGCGAAAGAAAAAACCGGGAAGATGTTTTACGTCTATTGCGCGCTTCTCCTTTTGGCCAACGGCGCGTACGGCGCGTTTTTCAACGCCCAGCAGAAGCTTTTAAACGAAGCCGAGCGCACGGAAATGATCATACTCACCTTTCTTCCTTCCGCCGCAATCGGTTTTCTCATGGTAATGGCGAAGGCAAAGAAAAGCACGCTTGCCTGCTTTAAGCAGACCCGGCTTTCAGCCCTTCATCTGCTTCTTTGCTGCATTTCCGCAACCGTCGCCATTAATCTCTTGGTTTACATCATGTCCTTGGTTGACATTGCCGTTCTGTTCACCGTAGAAAACGGCGGCGTTCTCATCATGAGCGCCTTGTACGCGGTAATCCTCTTCAAAGAAAAGATCACGCTAAACAAAATTATCGGCCTTGTTATCGCCGTAATTTCTATGGCTCTTCTGGGCTACGCAACCGTATAAACACCCGCAAGCGCGCTTTAAGCATAATTGTCCCGCCTTTTTCATATCCTTATCGGGTATTTGGAAAGGCGGGGCTTTATTTATGAAAACAGGCATTGAATGCTTTGCGGGCGCAAACACCTCCATCGGCTTTTATTCCGGATTTGACGGTATATTCTCTTTAGCGAAAAAAACTTTTTTTATTAAAGGCGCACCCGGAACGGGCAAAAGCGGCCTTATGAAGCGAATTTTGGAAAGACAAAGATCCTTGGGGCACACAGTCAGCGCGTTTCATTGCTCTTCCGACCCCGACAGTCTCGACGGCGTGATCGACGAAACCATATCAGGCGCAGTCATCGACGCAACTGCGCCCCATACCTACGACCCGCCCTATCCCGGCGCGACGGGCGCAATTCTGAGCATGGGTGATTTTCTGGACGAGGGAGCGCTATATGCGGATATAAACAAAATTGAAGCGATCAACCGGGAAATGAAGCGCGCGTTTCACGCGGCATGCCAGTATCTCAAATGCGCAAGCGATATCGAACGCGCAAACGAAGCAAGCGAGGACGCGCGCCTTGCCGACACATTGTCCGACGAGATTCTTTCCCATCTTCCCAAAGGAAACGTTTACGGCGTTCAGCGCACGTTTTTTCTGGACGCCTACACCCACAAAGGGCGCGTAAGCTACTTAAATACCTTCGACAAAGGAAACGTCATCTCTGTTCCCGCGCCGTTTCCGGCCCACATCGACGTTCTTTTACGCGCGCTTTCCCATAAAGCGCGTTTGTTAGGGCAGGACGTCATCCTATTTCCAAGCCCGGTAAGTCCCGACAAAATCGCCCATCTGTATCTTCCGGACATTCCTCTCCTCATCACAAGCGAGGAATTGGACGGCGCGCAAGGGGTATACGGCGCATATCAGAAATCGCCCGCTTATCGTCCGGGCGACAAGGCGCTGTATGACGCGCTAACCGAAAAAGCCTCGGCTGCAATGGGCGAAGCCAAGCGCCTGCACGATGAGCTCGAAGAGGTATATACGCCCCGCATGGACTTTTCGCGCTTAATCGAATGCGAATCAAGGATAATACAGGCGTTTGACGCGCTCAAATAAATAGATATATGAAAAAAGCTTCTGCCATCCGTTTAGCAGAAGCCTTTTTCAATCAGTCAAAGATTCTCTTTGCAAAATTATACAGCCCATTTTTCCACACAAAGAAGTCGTGACCGCCGATGCACTTGTAGAAAAGATTCTCGGTTCCGTTTTCGGCAAGCGTGCTTGCATAGATCTCGGGCCATTCGCCTACGACATTGTCGGTAAGGCCGGTGTTGATCAGAATGAGCTGGGGATATTCTTCGCTTCCCTTAAACGCCTCTTTGGTAAACAGGGCTGCGCCGACAGCGTCTGCGACTACGCCCGGCGCGGGACAGAATGCGCCGACATATCCAAAGGTTTCAGGCATGGAAATGCCCAGATGCAAGGCGACGCGTCCGCCCATGGAAAGGCCGGCAATCGCTGTGTTCTCGCGGCCTTCTTTAACGGAAAAGTTCTCCTTGATGAAGGGCATAAGGTCAACGGTCATTTCACTTATAAAGTTGTCAAAGCCGGCAATTACATTGGCGGAATATGCGCCGCCCGCAACGGTATTTGCATGAATCGCCTTGCAGTTGGGCGTAACGATGATCATTTCCGGGGCTTCGCCTGCATCAATGAGGTTCCCGACGATTACGTCCGGCTTTCCGCCCGCCCATTCCTTATGGTCGCCGCCGATTCCATGAAACAGGTACAACACGGGATATTGTTTTTCCGTCGTGTAGTCATGGGGCAGATAGACCATCACTTTTCTGTCCTTTTCACAGGTAGTGGAGTAATAGGTCTTTTCTTCCATCGTGGGATAGAAAATGCCGGACTGGCGAACGTCATACTGCTTTGCGGTCTTAAAAGGGTCTTCCTCGGAAAAGGCGGCGGCTGTGAGCGACACAAGAACCAGAACCACGGAAAGAATGCGGATAAGCTTCATATTTACGTCCTCCCTTAATTAATATTCAACCTTTACAGTCTTGATTTCAAAGGGCTTGAAGGTAAGCTGATTCTTCTCGACGTCGGCGATCTCCTCCTCCAGCATATTACACTGGCAAATCCTCTTAACCGCGTGGCCGAAGGAAAGATTTGTTTTCGTATAGTCGCCCGCCGCATCGTAGAGGCGCAGGATGTAGGCGTTTTCCGCATCCTCCAGGGGCTTAACGGCTTCAATGATAATATTGTCCTTATCCACAGAAACGAGCGGGTTCTCCATTCTTTTGCCGGCTATCGGCAGATAGTTAAACGCATACGCCGGTTGAACGACACTCTTTGCTGAGAAGCCCTCCGCGTGGGGCAAAATGGCGTAGCGGGTAAAATGTCTGCCCTTGTCGCCCGCGCTGTCGGGGAGCATGCCGCCCTTGTGAAGCGACAGGCGCATGCTGCCTTCATTTACGGATAAGCCGTATTTGCTGTCGTTTAAAAGCGCGATACCGTAGGCATTTTCGCTCAGGTCGCTGAATTTGTGGTTGCAAATTTCAAATCGGGCCTTTTCAACGTCGGTAGAGCGGTGATTGGAGCGGCGGATATGACCGAACTGAATTTCGCTGCGAACGCCGTCGGCATGAAGCGAAGTGTCAAAGGCGGTCTTTAAGAATCTGTGCTCCTCCTGCCAGTCGATGATGGTTTCGAATGTGATCAGGGGACTGTTTGCGTCAAATACCATGTCCTGCTCGATAAAGGACTTTTCGCTCAGCTGATACTTTGAACGGATGCGAAGCTCGACCGGGCCGTCCGAAACCACTTCGCGAGAGAGGAGTTTTCCTGCGGGCGCAAACTTTTCTTCCTCATCCGCGTCGATGTCCCAGTTGTCCCATGCCGCAGGCAGATCCTCCGCCATTAAGAAGGTGTTGAAGGGAAGACCGTTCACGAGCTCGCGGCCGTTTAAAGCGTCCTTCATGGACGAAATCGCGCCGTTTTCATCAAATGTGATTTCAGCGAAAGGCGTTTTCAGCGTATTTCCTTCCATGACGAAGACAGACGCGCCCTCGCCTGCGCCCTCCTTCAGCGTAATCGACGCAAAGGCGGGAATTTCCGCGCCGGAAATTGCAAGACAGCTTTTGCCGAAAAGGTCGGTGTATTTCTGGGAGGCGAAGTTTTTAACGCCAGAGAGCCCGGTTTCAATGTGAAGCGTGTCCTTGCGCTTAAAGGATAAGGGGTTCGTAAGCGCGATTTCGTTTTTGTTCGCCTTTTTGCCAAGCGCCTCAGTCATCTCGCGCGCCTTCGAAATTGCGTTTCCGACCACGCGCTTGGCCTCCTCATGCACGGTGTGAATGCACGTGCCGGGCAGAATGTCGTGGAACTGGCGAACGAGCAGATCGTTCATAAGCGGCGCAATTTCGCTTCCATCCGCACATTTTTTGTTTTTCACCGCGTCAAGAACGGTCGCAAGCTCCAGATTATGAAGCGCGATTTCGCAGTCGCGGTTGTTTCTCTTGATTTCGGACTGATTTGTGAGCGTGCCGCGGTGCAATTCCAGATACATTTCCCCTGCATAGACGCTGGGATCGTAGATGTATTTTTCAAGCTCGTGCATGAACTCGGAAACGGTCGTATAATCGCATCTGGGAACGCCGCTTAGATCCTTTAAGCGCCTTGCCATTTCCAACATTTCAAACTCGGGGCCGCCGCCGCCGTCGCCGCGTCCATAGGACAGAAGGCGCATATCGCTCACGCGCTTTTCCGCGATGGCGTCGCTTCCGCTTGTGACCTCCCAAACGGTTTCGGGCGTCGGGCCGATGTGGGTGCGGTTAAGATGCGTAAGCACGCGCGTTCCATCGATTCCCTGCCAGTAGAAGGAGGTGTAGGGGAAGCGGTTGGTATCGTTCCACGCCATTTTCGTGGTCAGAAAATAATCGACGCCGCATTTTTTCATAATCTGCGGAATGGCATAGGAATAGCCGAATGTGTCCGGCAGCCAGAAGCAGTCGGAGGTATAGTTAAAATATTTGCGCGTGAACCGCTGTCCCCAGAGGAATTGGCGGATCATGTATTCGCCGCCGGTCAGATTGCAGTCGCATTCGACCCATACGCCGCCGTTGGGCTCGTATTTTCCCTCTTTAACGGCTTTTTGAATGCGCTTAAACAGATCCGGGTTGTTCCTTCTGATCATCTCCGCGTGATAGGCGGAGGACTGGATGAATTTATACTCCGGATATTCCTCCATAAGGTTTAGCTGGTTGGCATATGTGCGGGCGCACTTTTTCTCGGTCTCCGTGATGGGCCACAGCCACGCGGTGTCCATATGACTGTGTCCGATCAGCCCAACAAACGGCGCGCCCTCGCCGTTCATTTTGGAAAGACTCCCCTTGACAACGGCGGACGCCGCGTTTATGCCGCCTAAAAACTGCGCTCTTGTACAGGTTGCGGGATCGTAGAAAAGCCTGAGATGCGCTTCATACATCGCATTCTGAACCTCTGCTTTTCTAAACGACGCATCGTCAAGCGCCCTTTCAAGCGACAGAAGCGTTCTCAGGTCAAACAAAAATTCCATGATTTCGTCGTCGCGCACGCAGATATCCATGCCGCCCATTTTATACAAATAGGTGGAGAAGGTTTCGTAAAACAGCGGCTGCGTGCCGGGCATATCGTGAAACGCGTAATTTTCAAGCGCAAAGGAGAACGTCTCCCCCGCCTTGGCCGAGGCGGTAATGCGATTGCAGTAGTGGTTTCCGTGCGAGCCCTCGACAAACTTGGCGGCAAAATTGGAATGGATTTTCCCATTCACCCAAAGCGTGCCCTCGTACGCATCCATGCGCGGATAAAGGTACAATGCCTTTCCGTCCAGCTCCTCCGGCACGACGAACTCGCCCTTAAACCACCCGTAAACGCCTTCTCCGCCCCATTTTTCGCGTCCGTTCACGCCCGAAAACAATCTGTCGTCCGGAATTTCATGAAGCGGCCGGGTGGTTTCGTAAATGCGCAGGTTCTGCGCCTGTCCTACAGGCGTAAATAAACGCTGATACAGCGTCTCACAAAATCTTTCCAGCTTTCTGCGGGTTTGCTCAAAGCCTCTGACTGTCAGCATAGGATATACCTCCATGTATTTTTCGTTCGTCTGCACCTCATCCGTCTTGAGGGGAAGGCTACGTAAAGCTGTTTTATGAACTGCGGTTTTTGATATTCGCCGCCGCTTAAGGCTTCCCCTTGAGTAAATAATGATTTAATCGAAGGGAAGAATATGGTATAATAGAGGCGAGGTGATAATCATGGAAAAACAGATAACATTTACAGATATCGAATATACCGCCCGTCGGAAGCCGACAAAGCGAGAAATATTCTTGGAGCAAA
>JAFWZN010000125.1 GCA_017522345.1 Clostridia bacterium
CATCCTTGCTGGATTGTTATATACTGCTCGTGTTGTATTTTGTTCATTGCAATTTCATTTTACAACAAAACAGAGCTTTCTTCCACTTTCCCAGTGGTTGAAAGCTCTGTTTTTTTCTCCGGGCTGTTGTGCAACAGCCCCGTTTTTGTTTGGCTGCGCCGACCGAGGACTTACTGGGCTGCCTCGGTGCTTTCGGGAGCTGTTGTCTGGGCGGGAGCCGTCGCTTCGGGAGCGGTCGTGGAGATGGGATTGTTTGTGTTGTTTTCCGCCGGAATGGTCGCGGCGGGTACGGTGGGGGATGGCGTCATAGCTTCCTTTGTCTGGCATGCGGTCATCATCAGCATCATAAGTACAAGGGCGGCAATTACGAAAATGGTCTTTTTCATAGGCGCTTTTTGCAGCCTCCATGGATGAATTCCGGATGATTCCGGTATCCTTTAGTATATCCGCATGCGCATGTGAAAATCCGTATTTCGGGTGAAATTCATCTAAAATTGTTTTTAAATACATTATAACTTTACAATTGGTGCAGACTATGGTATAATAGCCTAAATCCAAGGCGAATATGCAATCAGGGGAGGGAACGGAATGGATAAAATGCTGGAACTTTCAAGGGAACAGGCATATGCCGCATATGTGCAGCAGCTTTTGCTTCAAGTAATCGAAAGATCCAAAGATTATTCCAAGGGGCATATTTCATCCATTCGCGCTCTTCTTGCAGACGCCTGGGAGGAGCTCAGATTAAAGCCCACCGCGCTGTCTGTTCAGGATATGGAGCAGCTGGCGACTGAGGTAGACCGATTTTTAGCCAGAAAGGCGCTCACCGACAATCAGGCGCAAAGATATGAAAAAATGCTGCTTTCGCCGTTTTTTGCCCGCATCGACTTTACGGAAGCGGGCGGCGAAAGGGAAAAAATCGTCATCGGCCTGTATTCCTTAAAGGATCACGACGGGGCGCTGCTTGTTCACGATTGGCGCGCGCCGATTTCAAGCCTCTATTACGATTCCATGCCGGGCGACGTCTCCTATATGAGCCCCATGGGCGAGATAAAGGGCAAAATGCATTTGAAGCGCCAGTACAAAATGGAGGATGGCAAGCTCAAGTATTTCGTGGATACGGACATCGGCATTGACGACGGGCTGCTTCTGGATATCCTGTCCGGCGCGACCAGCCGCCATATTCGGCAGATTGTTTCGACCATCCAGTCCGAACAGAACCGCGCTATCCGCTATGAAAACGCAAAGCTTTTATCCGTCGTCGGAGGTGCGGGCAGCGGAAAAACCAGCGTTGCCATGCACAGAGCCGCGTTTCTCATGTATCGTCAGCGCGATCATCTGGACGCAAAGCGCATCGCCACGCTTTCGCCCAGCAATTCCTTCTCCGAATATATTTCAACCGTGCTTCCGGAGCTTGGCGAAGAAAACACTCTGACCGTCACGCTGCATAAAATTTGTTCCGATCTCATAAACGCGCGAATTGAGATGCCGCTTATGCAGACCGAAGCGCTTCTGGATGAAACCAACACCCTTCGCCGCGACAGCGTGCGCTATAAAAGCGGCAAGGAATTTTTGGAAATGATGCGTTCGTTCGTTCAGGATTTTATGCGCACGGGTCCTGAATTTGAGGATATTGCGCTTGGCAAAAACGTACTGATTACCAAATCCGAGCTCACGCGCCTGTATCGCGTGGATTATAACCTTTTAAGCCCCGCGCTGAGGCTGATCCGCATTCAGACGGTTTTAAACAATCGCCTGGAGGCGTGGGAAAAGTCTTTGTATAAGCAGTATGAAAGTCAGCTCATCAAGAGCTATCGCGGAAAAGATCTTGAAATGGCTACGCGCTTTGCCGTTTCTCAGCGCCTGCAGCCGGTCAAGCAGAAAATTAAGCAGCTGCTCAATCAGGACGGGCTTACCTTGTACGTGAAGGCGCTTAAAAACGCGCCGGAGATTCTGGAACGCGCCGCCCTCGAAAACGCGCAGGCGAAGTATGTATGGTGGGAGGATGCGCCCGCAATTTCCTACATCATGCTGGCGCTTGGCTTTGCGTCGCCCGATAAAAACATGCGCCATCTGATCGTGGATGAAGCGCAGGATTACACGGATATCGCGCTTTCGATGCTGAATTTGTATTTTCCCCAGGCGCAGGTCACGCTTCTGGGCGATCCCAAGCAGCGCACCTGTCCCGCGCTTCCGCCGTGCGACCCGAAAAGGTGGAACGACTGCTTCCAAACCCCGGATGCGCCGCTTGTGGAGCTCACAAGGTGCTATCGTTCGACGCTCCCCATCACGCGCCTGTGCAACGCCATTCTGCCCGACGCCGAGCAGGTTGTGCCCTTTGGACGCGAGGGCGACATGCCGAAGGTGGAGGCTGCGAGCGACGAAAAGATTGTGAGCGCGGTAAAGGAGCTTGTGGATGCGGGCTACAAATCCATTGCGGTAATCACAAGAACCGTTCACGAGGCCAAGCGCATTGCGGACTTTATTCCCAAGGCGCACCTTCTGGACGGAAGCGACGAGGATATTTTAACCGATCCCGGCGATATTTCCGTCGGCGGGTATCATCTGATGAAAGGACTTGAATTCGACGCTGTGGTCGTTGTGTGGGAGGACGCGCGTTTGTCGGACGGCGAAAGAAGAAGACTGTATACCGCCTGTTCCCGTGCGCTTCATTCTCTGACATTGCTTTTAGGAGAAAACCTCGTTCACGACCTCGGAATTGTTTTGTAATATGGAAAAATACACAGATATTGCCATCATCGGCGGCGGAGCCAGCGGGCTTGCCGCCGCTGTTTCGGCGAAAGACGCCCAAAATGCGCGCGTGGAGATTTTGGAAAAATACCCGCGCACGGGAAAAAAGCTGCTTGCCACGGGAAACGGCAGATGCAATTTATGGAATGCAAACGCCTCCGAAGACAAATTTTTCGGCGCAGGGGCGTTTGCAAAGCATGCGCTTGAGGCGTTTGACAAGGATGATTTTTTCGCGTCCGTCGGCCTTGAAATCCGCGTGCAGGATAATGGCCTTGCCTATCCTATGAGCAATCAGGCCAGCGCCGTTCTGGATTGCCTGCGCTTTACCTGCGCGGAAAAGGGCGTTTCGGAAACCACTGATTTTCATGTCGTCAAGATCGAAGGAAAAAAGGGAAAATTCAGAATAACGTCCGAAAACGGCGATATCGTGTTTGCCAAGCGTGTGGTTCTGGCAACAGGCTCAATGGCGCAGCCGAAGCTTGGCGGAAACAACGCGTTTCAAACGCTTTTAAAGCCCTTCGGACATTCGTTCACCCGGTGTCTCCCCGCGCTTTCGTATTTGAAAACCAATCCAAGCGATGTTTCGGGCCTTAAGGGCATGAAATATCAGGGCGAAATCGCGCTTTTATTGGAAGGCAGGCAAATCGCGTGCGAAACGGGCGAAATCCTGTTTTCCGAAAACGGCGTTTCGGGCATTGCCGCGATGCAGCTGTCGCTCTACGCCGCGGAGCCGCTTTCGAGGGGCAAGAAGCTGTGCGTTCGCATGTCTCCGCTTCCGATGAAGAAGACAGATGCTGAAGCGTTTATCGGAAAACGAAAAAGCCTTTTCCCGGAAAGAACGCTTGAGGAGCTTTTGACCGGCGCGGTTGTTAAGAGAATTGCGCAGGCGGCCTTTAAGCGCGCGGGCGTTTCTCCGCTTACGAGGAAGGCCGAAACGCTTACCCGATCCGAAATCAGAAAAATTGCCGGAGAGCTGACCGAGTGGCTGTGTCCTGTCGTCGCAGTGGGCGGCTTCGACGTGTGTCAGGTAATGCTGGGCGGCGCGGAAGCATCGGAATTTGATGAAAAAACCATGGAATCAAAGCTCGTGCCGGGTCTGTATGCCGCGGGCGAGCTGATGGACGTAACCGGGCCCTGCGGCGGGTATAATCTCACGTGGGCGTGGGCCAGCGGAGCCCTTGCGGGAAGGAGCGCATCTGACAGCTTATGATTCGAATTACGAATGTAAAAATATCTCTGGATGAGGCGCTCAGGCCGCTTGCTCCTGTTGCGGCGCGCGCGCTGGGCGTTAAGGAAAGCGAAATCCTTTCGGTAAAACTTTTAAAGAAGAGTGTGGACGCGCGGGATAAAAGCGACGTCCATTTTGTGTGTGCAATCGAAGCGGACGTAAAGAAAATGCCTAAGAAGCTGCCCAAAAACGCGGTTTTGTCGGATAAGGAGGCCGTCTGGCAGGTTTCGAAGGATGAAAATATTCCCGCTGAACGGCCGGTTGTCGTAGGGCTTGGCCCGTGCGGCTTGTTTGCCGCGCTCACCTTGGCGAAAAGGGGCTTAAGACCCATTGTTTTAGAACGAGGACAGGATGTGGACAGGCGCAAAATGGCGGTTGAAACGTTTTTTGCGGGCGGCGAATTTTCCAAAGACAGCAATATTCAGTTCGGCGAAGGCGGCGCCGGCGCGTTTTCGGACGGCAAGCTCAATACCGGCATCAAGGACGTTCGGTGCAGATATGTTCTAAACGAACTTTATAAATTCGGCGCGCCGGAGGAAATTTTATACGAGGCCAAGCCGCATATCGGAACGGACAGGCTTCCGGGCGTGGTCAAGAATATTCGCCTTGAAATCGAGCGGCTCGGGGGCGACGTGCGTTTTGAAACGAAGCTTACAGAGATTATCGTAAACGATGGCCGCGTAAAAGAGGTTAAAACCGTAAATTCGGCGGGAGAAAGAAAAACCATAGCCACCTGCGGCGTAATTTTGGCCGTCGGGCACAGCGCAAGAGACACGTTTGAAATGCTTCTTTCCATCGGCGCGCCCATGGAGCGAAAGCCGTTTTCCATCGGCGCGCGCATCGAGCACAGCCAAAAATGGCTGAACCGGGCGCAGTACGGATCAGCAGACGCGCATCCCGCCCTTGGTGCGGCGGACTACAAGCTGAACACGCATCTTTCCTCCGGGCGCGGCGCGTACACGTTCTGCATGTGCCCGGGCGGTTATGTCGTGGCTTCGTCCAGCGAGGAGGGCGGCGTAGTGTCAAACGGCATGAGCCCCTATGCCCGCGACGGTGAAAACTGCAACAGCGCGCTGCTTGTCGATGTGCGCACGGATGATTTCCCGGAAGAGGACGGCGTGCTTGCGGGCGTGAAATTCCAGAGAGAATGGGAAGAGAAGGCGTTTTTGCTCGGCGGAAGCAGCTATCGTGCGCCGGCGCAGCTTTCGGGTGATTTTTTAAGCGGACGTCCTTCGACAGGGCCTAAGAGCGTTCTGCCCACCTATCGCCCCGGCGTTACGTGGACAAATCTTGAAAAGTGCCTGCCGGAATTTGCCGTTAGCGGCATGAGGGAAGCCATCTGCGCGTTTGACAAAAAGATTAAGGGCTTTGCGCATCCCGACGCGGTTTTGACGGGCGTTGAAACCCGCTCGTCTTCGCCCATTCGCGTTTTGAGAAACCCGGAAAACATGCAGTCCGATATCGTCGGCCTGTATCCCGCGGGCGAGGGCGCGGGCTATGCGGGCGGCATTCTGTCCGCAGCGGTTGACGGCATACGCGTCGCAGAGCGCTTTCTCAAGGAGGAAAAATGATCGAAATTATCAACAAAAATCCGGGCGTAACGGCGATTATCGCCGTGATGATCGGCTTTGCAGCGCTTTTCTGCGCCGCGTACCTCATGAACAAGCGGCAGATCCGAAAAACCGCCCAGATGATTCGCAGGCTCGACGATCGCGTGATGAACGCAAACGGGCGCATCCGCGCTTCTGTGCGCACGATTTCCGACGCCATGGGCATGGCGGCTGAGAACCTGACGAACGTTTCCCAGAACATGGAAATCCGTCAGGAACGCATGCGGCGGGATTTGTCCGAAAGCATTGAAAGCATGCGCGAAATGAGCGACAGGAAGCTGGACGACATGCGCGCGTCTTTGGATATGAGCCTTCAAAAGACACTGGAGGCGCGGCTTGGCGAATCGTTTCGCCTTGTAAGCGGACAGCTTGAAAACGTATACCGCGGAATCGGCGAGATGAAAACGCTCGCCGAGGGCGTTGGCGATCTTAAAAAGGTGCTGACGGGCGTGAAAACCAGAGGCGTTTGGGGTGAAGTGCGCCTGCGAACGCTGTTTGAGGACACGCTTTTAAAATCGCAGTATGAAGAAAACGTCTGCGTTCAGCCGGGATCGAATGAGCGCGTGGAATTTGCCGTGCGTCTGCCCGGAAAGACAAGCGGCGAAGTGCTTTTGCCGGTGGACAGCAAGTTTCCCGTAGAGGATTATGAAAGGCTGATCGCCGCGGGCGACTCGGGCGATAAAAAGGCGATGGAAAAATGCGCCCGTGCGTTTGAAAGCGCGATCATTGAACAGGCGAGGAGGATTTCAGCCAAATACATATGCGTTCCCTCAACCACCGATTTTGCGGTCATGTTTCTGCCGGCGGAAAGCCTGTACGGCGAGGTTTTGATCCGTCGCGGGCTTGCCGATCGCCTGCAGAGGGAATTTCACGTGCTTCCCGTCGGTCCTTCGACCTTTCAGGCGCTTCTCAATTGCCTGCAGATGGGCTTTCAGACGGTTCAGATGGAAAAAAGATCCTCTGAAATCTTAAAAATGCTGATGGGCGTGAAAAGAGAGTTTGCGTTGTTCGGCGAGACGCTCAATAAGGCCAGAACGCGCCTTGAACAGGCAGCCGGAGACCTCGACAGCGTGGGCGTGAGAACCCGCGCGATGACGAGAAAGCTGTCCGAGCTTGAAGGAGAGGGAGAAAGGACTGAGGATTAGGGCAAAAAAACGGGCTTTTTCGCCGAATCAGACTTTTTTCGCCGAAACCGTGAAAATATTTTTGTAAACTTTTGAAAATCGCTTGACAATATAGGCAAACTGCGCTATAATATCTCTCGTCGGTCGGGCACGTTGTGCTCGGTTGACACGTTGGCGAATGGTGTAACGGTAACACTAACGACTCTGACTCGTTCATTCTAGGTTCGAATCCTAGTTCGCCAGCCACTTTGCCTCCATGGTCAAGCGGTCAAGACGTCGCCCTCTCACGGCGAAAACTGGGGTTCGAGTCCCCATGGAGGTGCTTAGCTCTCAAGCAGCGGCTTGAGGGTCTTTTGTTTTTGGAAATGGAGAGCAAATGGGAAAATTTGGGAATGCAATAAAACAGGAACGATAAGGAGACGTCAGACGTCTTATTTACAGAAATTACTAAGGAGGCAGGATTATGAAGCGGGTATTTACATGGATAACAGCGATTGTTTTCGTGATTTTATGCGTTTCGGCGCTTGCGGAGGACGCTTCGTACCGAGTTTCTCTTAAAAAAGGCACGCCGATTTACAAGGGGCCGGGCGAAGAATACGGATTTGCGCAGAATGTGCGCGTAGACGGCGTTTATACGATTGTTAAGGAGGCTGTGTCGGAGGATTGTTATCTGTGGGGCAGGCTCAAATCGGGCGCGGGCTGGGTGCGTTTGTCGGATGAGCCCGTAACGGCGATGCGAAATGTCCCCTACACCATAAAAATACCTGCATGGGTCTCCATATTCCACGGACCGGGATGCGATTTTGGATACAAACAGCTCGTCGGAACAGACGGCGCATATACGATCGTTGAGGAGCGCATAGATGAGGAAGGCAAAATTTGGGGCAGGCTCAAATCCGGCGTAGGCTGGGTGGATTTGACGAATATGGAACGCGCAAAAACGCTTCCTGCGATAATCTCCTTTGCGGACGATTCGCTTCTTGAAAGCGGCGAATTCATATCCCGTAAGGCGGATGCAAGCGAATATTCCGTCAAAATCGCCGTTCGCGCAAACGAACTGCTTCGGAATGTGCGCTTTACATCCCTGACGCTGGGCGAGGAATTCTGGGAGACGGAAAAGGTTTTGTATTCCGCAAGATATATGCAGTCCTGGAGGCCGCTTGTGATCGAGGTCACCTTCTGGGGCGACATGACGACATTCGGCTTTGATTTTACGGATGAAAGCGGCGTTAGCCGCCGTTATCTTATGAACATCAGCGGCAGAAGCGGCGAATTGTATGTATGGGAAGCCGAAGGATAATGTTTTGAAATTTAAAAGGGACGCGTTTTTAATAACGGCGTTCCTTTTCTGTTTTTCCAAAAGTTTTGATTATGTGTTGATTTTCTTCGGGTTTGCATGTATATTGTGAATAGGAACGATTTTCGGAGGGGTTATTCATGAGTCAGTACGATATTGCCGCCTACATTTGGCCCGCGTACACGGGCGATGAAAAAAGAGCCCGCATTTTCTGGCCGGAGGGGATGGGCGAATGGCAGTCGGTGAAAAGCGCCGTCAAAAAGCATCCTGCGCACACCTGGCCGAGACGGCCCTTGTGGGGGTATCCCAACGAGGCGGATCCGTTTGTGATGGAGGGCCAGATTCAATGTGCGCTTGAGCACGGCGTGAATGTGTTTATTTACGATTGGTATTGGTACGACAGAAGGCCGTTTTTGGAAAACTGCCTAAACGACGGCTTCCTTAAAGCGCCTTCCAATAAGGACATTAAATTCTATCTCATGTGGGCGAACCACGACGCGGGGCAGCTTTGGGACAAGCGCAATTCCGACGATCTTGAAACGGTTGTCTGGCTCGGAAGTCAAAACGAGGAGGAATTTAAAATTCTGGCTTCGCGCGTGATCAAAAAGTATTTTGTGCTGGACAATTACTATAAAATCGACGATAAGCCCGTTTTTATGATCTATGACGTTCCGAATTTCGTCAAGGGCTTGGGCGGCGTTGAAAACGCGAAAAATGCAATTGCGTGGTTTAGGGAGGAAGCCGTGAAAAACGGCTTAAAGGGCGTGCACCTTCAGTTTGCGCTCTGGAGCCCCGCCGTTACGAACATTACGGGCGTGGACGGCGGAAAAGATATTCCCGCCGAGGAATTTTCCGCCGCGCTTGGCTTTGACAGCCTGACGCACTATCAGTTTGTGCACTTCGTGGATGTAAACCGCGATTATGCGGAAATTCTGCCCGACGTTAAAAAGGAATGGGAGAAAATCGATGAGAAATTCGACATTCCGTATTTTTCCCATATCTCGGTAGGCTGGGACAACAATCCTCGCTTTAATGCCTATGTGCAGCCGGAAATGAAGAACACCACGCCCGAAAACATCCTAAAGGGCCTTGAGATGGCCAAAGAGTACGCAGACAGCCATCCCGATCAGCCGAAGCTCATCACGATCAATAGCTGGAACGAGTGGACGGAAACAAGCTATCTCCAGCCGGATGATGTGAACGGCTACGGATATCTTAATGCAATCAGGCGCGTGTTCAAGGATGAATAAAGGAAACCGGGCGCCGAAAAATATGAACCGCGCCTAATATCAATAAACGTAAAAAAGCATGGAGAGGGAAATAACGCCCTCTCCATCAAGTCATCAAAAAAGTGCCTTTTTTGATGAGAGGGGCCGATCCCCTGAAATTCTTCTTAAATTTCCGGGCGGGGATCGGAAAGGGGAAGCGTTTTCAGTTGCTGCGCTTTGTGAAAACGCGCGATTTTTAAGTACATGCCGCCAAAATCGATTGAAAATGGAGAGGGAGTGCGCTCCTTCTCCATGCCTCACCCAGAGGTTTGTTGATGGTCTAATGGAGAGGGAAATAACGCCCTCTCCATTTTTAAGCCTCTGCGGACGCCATTTTTCAAAAACCAAATGGGCGCTAAAAAAGATCCAAATTACATTGTCTGAAGCCTCAGGCGTTCAGCGCGCGATGGCTATTTTGCTGCGCGCGATATTCTCTGTAAGTGTGGTTCTTATCAAGCGCGCAGCTTTCGCTTCCACCCCTCCCCCGGGGGGAGGGGTGGAAGCATCCAAGTCATAAAAAAGTATCTTTTTTATGAGAGGGGCCGATTTCCTGAAATCCTGCTTAATTGCCGGGCGGAGATCGGAAAGGGGGAAGTATTTTTCGTCGCTGCGCTTTGGAAAAACGCGCGATTTTTAAGTACATGCAGCCAAAATCGATTGAAAATGGAGAAGGAGTGCCTCCCTCTCCAAGCCTCTTCCTGGGGGTTGATGATATTGATGCTCCATCCCACCCCTCCCCCGGGGGAGGGGTGGGATGGAGCATCAATAGGATTGGCTGATGGCAGTGGTTTAGCGTGCTGCCAATGCGTAACAGATTGGCAGCACAATGCGTGTCGGAACGATAGGTAAATGCGAATCGGAACGTAAGGCCAATGCATGTCAGATCGGCAGAGAAATTCGTTTCAGATCGGCAGGTGGTAAATCTGCTTCCGATGAAATGCGATGGGGCTGTTGCAGAAGCAAAAGAATCTGCAGCAGCCTCTTTTTGCATATCACAAGTGAGCAGAAATACAGCCAATTTTCGTTGAGCAGGGGAGAAATCTCACTACAGGCAGAAAAAAGC
>JAFWZN010000126.1 GCA_017522345.1 Clostridia bacterium
AGAACTGATACTTTATATGGATTACTACAACAACCATCGTATCAAGGCAAAGCTTAAGGGCTTGCCGCCTGCTATTCACAGACAACAAGCCCTCTCGGCTGCCTAATCTATTATTCTGTCTAACTTTTTGGGGTCACTTCATTCTTAGCGCCGGTCATTTTTTATGCAAGCTTTAATAAATCCCTGTGAAGCTTTCCGATGATCTTCTTTTCAAGCCTTGATATGTAGCTTTGCGAAATCCCCATCATGTCCGCGACTTCCTTCTGCGTGCGCTCGTTTCCGTCGGTCATGCCGTACCTTAACGATATGATTTCCCTTTCACGAATGGACAGCTTATCAATCGCTTTGTGCAGCGCGCGCTTTTCTTCGTCCGCTTCGATGTCCTTGGAAACAAGGTCAGGCTCTGTTCCCATGATGTCGGACAGAAGAAGCTCATTTCCGTCCCAGTCGGTATTGAGCGGCTCGTCGAACGACACTTCCGTTTTGATGCGGTTGGTGCGGCGCAAAACCATCAGAATCTCATTTTCGATACAGCGGGACGCGTATGTGGCAAGCTTGATCTGACGATCGAGATTGAAGGAATTGACGGCCTTGATCAGGCCGATTGCGCCGATGGAAATCAGATCCTCAATACCGATGCCCGTGTTTTCAAACTTTCTTGCGATGAACACAACCAGCCGCAGGTTTCTTTCAATCAGGCTTGATCTTGCCAACTCGTCTCCCGCGTCTGAACGCCTAACCAGCATTTCTTCCTCGTCCCTCGTAAGCGGCGCGGGCAGCAGATCGCTTCCACCGATATAGGCAACCGTCCCTCTCCGCATCCGAATAATCAGCCCGTACACCGAACGACGAACCGCCTGCTGCGCATAAAGATTCATTCTTCGCCCTCCATCCTATTTCGTTTTTGCGCGCGTTTTCGCCGATACGATCGGCGGCGCAAGCGCATGCACGCCCCCGCGCATCTTTCCCGGATAAATTCCTAACCACATATCGGGCGCTTTTACCCACCTGCCCGAAACATGAACCGTCATCTCATCTGCCCGAAGGCACTTCATTCGCCCGTCGCCTCCAATGGAAGCAAAGGCCGCCTCCCGCAGATTTCCTTCGCCTGCGGCGCGCGCCATGATTTTCTCTCCAAGCGCGTCTTCATCCGCAATCAGGACGGGAAGCGCGCTCAACGGCTCCTTCAGCAGGTTCCCCGTGTCGACGATGGCGGTAAATTCCGCTGATGCATCCCGATAGCGGACGCGAAAGCGAACCGAATGATCGCATGCGCTTTGCTCGAAAGCCCCCTTCAAGGCAGATAAGCTGACCGAACCCAAAAGGACGCCGAGCAGACCCGATAAAAGCGTTCCGCCGCCAAAGAGCGCGCACAGCCTGACGACCGAGCCGAGTACAAATATGCCTGCAAGCGCGATCAGGATGGTTCTAAAAAACAATCTTTTGTCCCGTGAAGGAAACGCAATCAGCGAAATTACCATAAACGCCGCCGCATGAAAAATCATTTTCCCGCGAAAAAACGCGCTGAAAAGCGCATATCCGCTTCCGAGCGAGGCGGCAAAGCAAAGCCGTTTGATCGAAAAAAACCATGTGCCTCTCGCGGCAAGATACAGAAAAAGGAAATCCATCAGGAAATTGATCAGCAGATATTCCTCGATTGCCACCCGCATCCTTTGGGACAGCCCTCCTTTTTACGTGGGCAATTATACGAAAGAGGGACACGGTTTATCTGCCGCCCGGTGTCGAAAAAAAAGCGCCCGCTTTCGACATTTCGACTCGTAAACCCATGCGTTTTCGACACGCCCCGATTAAACCGCAAATCCAATTTTGGGAAACGACTGCGCTAAAAGCCGAAAAAACAATTCGACAGTTCGACACGCAGAATGTCGAACCGTCGAATTTTCACACAGAAAAACCTATGATTTTACATTTTCAGCCATTGTGCGGCGCGCGTATCCTTTCACATACCGCCTCTATTGACAAAAATGGTATAATGAACGTAACGATAAATTGGGGATGTTTTTATTGACCGAATTCCATCGCACATTAAACGTGCCCGACAACGCCTCCGAGGCTGAAATCCGTTGTGCGTATCGAACGCTTGCGCGGAAATGGCACCCGGATCGTTTTCAGGAAGGGCCGGAACGCGCTTGGGCGGAAAAACAGATGATCGAAATCAATCAGGCGTACAACCAGCTGATTCGTCGCTGTAAACTCGCGCCCCCTGCGTCTCCCATGGAGCGTTTCAAGGAAGTCCGGCTTCTGATCGAAGCGGGACAGCTTTCTCGCGCAAGGCAGCTTATGTGCGCGATGGACGAAAGAAGCGCCGAGTGGAATTATCATTTCGGTCAGATGCTCTTAAAAAGAAACGATTACGAAAAAGCCGCGGTATATCTGAAAATCGCCGTTCGGCAGGCGCCGGACAATCAGGAATACAAGCGTGTTTTGGAAAAGGCGGAAGCGTATTTGAACAAAACCCGCTTGGGCGGCGTTCTCAAGAAAATTCGCAGTCTGCATTTTCCAAAGAAACTCAAACGTCCCGACACGAAGAAGGACGAATAAACGGAGTGTGTATGAATAAATTCATCTGCGACATTAATTTAACTCACCCCCATTCCATCGCCGCAGCTAAGGCGGGTATGCCGAAGGAAGAGGAAGTCGTCCTGCTTTCCTCCATCTTTAAGGTTTTAAGCGACCCTACGCGCGTAAAGCTGCTTCTCGCCATGAAGGATCAGGAAATGTGCGTGTGCGATCTGGCTGCGGTTCTTAATATGACCAAATCCGCCATTTCCCATCAGCTGAAAACCATGAAGGAATGCCATGTAGTAAAGTCCCGCCGCGACGGCAAAAACATTTTCTATTCTCTGGACGATCAGCATGTGACCGATATCATCAGCCTCGCAAGGGTGCATGTTGGACATACAAAATCATAAAATTGAAGGCGCGGATCGATTCCGCGCCCTTTTTCCTATTGACAATTGAGCAGGTATTCAACTATAATATAAACAGTTGAGTATTCACTCAACTGTAAACATGAAGGAGGACAGATTTATGAAGAAAACGCTTCTTTTAAACGGTTTATGCTGCGCGCATTGCGCCGCAAAAATAGAAAGAGCCGTCGGAAAGCTGGACGGCGTGGTATCCACAAATCTGAATTTCATGACCGCAAAGCTCTCCATCGAAGCGATGGAGGCAAAAATGGAGTCCGTTCTCGCCGAAGCCGAAAAAATCATCAAAAAGGTGGAGCGCGATATCGAGATTAAGAGGATCTGACGATGCGCGGACATATGAAAAGAATGCTTCAGGCTGCGCTGGGACTGGTCTTTTTGATCCCTGCGCTCATTGTCAAAGACACGTATATTTCCCTTGCATTATACATACTTGCTCTTCTTTCATCGGGCGGCACGGTTTTATTAAGCGCGCTTCGAAATCTTTTTTCAGGAGAAATCTTCGACGAAAACCTGTTAATGGCGCTCGCTGCAGCAGGTGCATTCTGTATCGGCGAATACCCGGAAGCCGTCTCTGTCATGCTGCTTTACCAGATCGGCGAGACCTTTCAGGCTTATGCGGTTGGACGATCCAGAAAATCCATTCAGTCGCTTATGGATATCCGGCCGGATCACGCCAATATTGAATCAGACGGCGAGATTATCGAAGTCGACCCGGCGGATGTTCATCCGGGCGATGTTTTCATCGTCAAAATGGGGGAAAGAATTCCGCTGGACGGCAGGATTATCAAAGGCGAAACCTCCATCGACGTGTCCGCCTTAACGGGCGAATCCGTACCCAGAGACGTAAAAGAGGGCGACGAAGTATTAAGCGGCTCGATCAATCTGACCGGCATGATCCGCGCGGAAGCCATCAAAGAATTTGAAGATTCCACCGCGAGCAAAATTTTGGATCTTGTCGAAAACGCCGCAAGCAAAAAAGCGAAATCCGAATATTTCATCACCTCCTTTGCCCGCTGGTATACGCCGACAGTCGTCATTTCAGCGCTTCTTCTGGCCGCCCTACCGCCCATTTTTCTTCCCGGCGCAGTGTTCTCCGATTGGCTGTACCGCGCGCTCACGTTCCTTGTCATCAGCTGTCCCTGCGCGCTGGTGATTTCCGTCCCGCTTTCCTATTTTGCCGGCCTTGGCCGCGCGTCGCGATTCGGCATTCTCATCAAGGGCAGCAATTACCTGGATGCGCTTTCCAAGATCAATTCGGTCGTCTTTGATAAAACCGGAACGCTCACCAAAGGCGTTTTCAAGGTTCAAAGCGTTCATGCCGAAACGCTTTCCGATGCCGAAATCCTGACCTACGCCGCGCACGCCGAAAATTTCTCGCGCCATCCTATCGCCGAAGCGATTCAAAAAGCAGCGGAAGGATTCATCGACGTCAGCAGGATTTCATCGGTTTCGGAGCTTCCGGGGCTCGGCGTTTTCGCCGTCGTTGACGGACACGAAGTCGCTTGCGGAAATCACCGTCTTTTGGAATCGCAGAATCTGCCGATGCCCGAGTTCGCGCAATCCCAAACGACGGTATTCGTCTTGATCGACGGGAAATATGAAGGCGCAATCACGCTGGCGGACGTAGTCAAGCCCGAGGCTGCTTTATCCATTCAAAAGCTTCGCGCGCTGGGCGTTAAGCGTCTTGCCATGCTGACCGGCGATAAAAAAGAGGTCGGCCAAAGGGTCGCCCGCGACCTAAATTTGGACGAAGCAGCAACCGAGCTTCTTCCGGGCGACAAGGTGTCCGAGTTCGAACGCCTCATTGAAGGCGCGCCCAAAAAGACAAAAACCGCCTTTGTCGGAGACGGCATGAACGACGCGCCCGTTCTGGCCCGCGCAGACGTCGGAATCGCCATGGGGTCGCTCGGAAGCGACGCAGCCATCGAGGCTGCGGACGTCGTCATCATGACGGACGAACTTACCCGCATTCCCGAAGCCATTGAGCTTTCAAAGGCCACAAACCGAATCGTTGTTCAGAATATCGTCTTTTCCCTTTTCGTCAAATTCCTCGTTCTTGCTCTCTCCGCCTTCGGCTTTGCCTCCATGTGGGCGGCGGTCTTTGCAGACGTGGGCGTATGCGTAATTGCGATTCTGAACGCAATGCGGCTTTTGAAGAGAAACGAATGAAAAGAGAGACCATCCATGAAGATCAGATACGCTACCTTAAACGACTTAAACGCTATCGCAGATCTTGAAAAAGCTTGCTTTCCGCCGCTTGAAGCCGCGCCGATTGAAAGCTTTAAAAAGCGCCTGAACGTCTTCCCAAATCATTTCTGGCTTATGTACGAGGGAAACATGCTCGTTTCCTGCGTGAACGGCTTTGCAACAAACGAAGAAATCCTGACGGATGAAATGTTTGAAAATGCCGGCATGCACGATGAAAACGGCGCATGGCAGATGATTTTCGGCGTTCTCACGCACCCCGATCACCGTATGAAGGGATACGCGACCAAGCTTTTAATGCGCGCGATTGACGACGCCAAAGCGCAGAAGCGAAAGGGCGTCATTCTCACGTGCAAGCCCGCGCTCATCCCGTTTTACGCGCGGCTCGGGTTTATCGACGAAGGCGTTTCTCCCTCCGAGCACGGCGGCGCGCTCTGGCATCAGATGCGCATTCCCTTTTAAGCGGCAAATTCGCCGCTTTTTTGCGTATTTAAATCAAAATATGCCAAATCAATGTTTATCTTTAACTGAAAAAAGGGTATAATACTCATGGAGCAGTCTATCCAATTGAAATTTAAGGAGTGTTTACAGATGAAACTTTCTCCCCTTCAGATTGCGAGATATCAGTACAATCCCAAGCTTCCGGGCATGCTCAGAAACGGCATCTCTGAAATTTGCGTAAAGAACGGCGCGCCCACCGAAAGCGTAGCCGATCAGGAAAAGATCAAGGCTCTGTTCCCCAACACCTACGGCAAGAATGAAATCACCTTCCAGAAGGGCGAAAATACTTCTCCCGCCAAGAAGCAGATCGTCGGCGTTATCCTCTCCGGCGGTCAGGCCCCCGGCGGACACAACGTTATCTCCGGTCTGTACGACGCGCTCAAGGCCACGAGCCCCGAGAACGAGCTTTACGGCTTCAAGGGCGGCCCCAGCGGTCTGATTGACGACGACTTTATCGTATTTACCGACGAATACATCAATCAGTACAGAAATACCGGCGGTTTCGACATCATCGGCTCCGGCAGAACCAAGCTTGAGACCGAAGAGCAGTTCAAAATTGTTGCCGAAAACTGCAAAAAGCACGCAATCACCGCCATCGTAATCATCGGCGGCGACGACTCCAACACCAACGCTGCGGTTCTGGCCGAGTATTTTGCCGCCAACAACACCGGCGTTCAGGTCATCGGCTGCCCCAAGACCATCGACGGCGACCTGAAGAACGAAGACATCGAATGCTCCTTCGGCTTCGACACCGCCACCAAGACCTATTCCGAATTGATCGGCAACATCGAGCGCGACGCCAACTCCGCCAAGAAGTACTGGCACTTCGTAAAGGTTATGGGCCGCTCTGCTTCTCACGTCGCCCTTGAGTGCGCGCTTGAGACCCAGCCCAACATCTGCTTAATCGGCGAAGAAGTTGCCGAAAAGAAGATGTCCCTTGCCCAGATCACCGATTACATCGCTGATTCCGTAGCCGCCCGCGCTGCCAAGGGCATGAACTTCGGTCTTGCCATCATCCCCGAGGGCATCGTAGAATTCGTTCCCGAGTTCTCCATGCTGATCGCCGAAATCAACGAGCTCTTAGCCGGCGAAAAGGCCGACGCCTTCAACGCCCTCGCTGCCTGGGAAGAGAAGTACGCCTTCATCAAAAACGGCCTCACCGAGGAAGCCTTCAAGGTATTTGAACTCCTGCCCGCCGGCATCCAGCAGCAGCTCTTCCTCGAGCGCGACCCGCACGGCAACGTTCAGGTTTCCCTGATTGAGTCCGAGAAGCTCTTCTCTGAAATGGTCAAAAAGAACCTGGCCGCCCGCAAAGCCGCAGGCACCTACAAGGGCAAGTTCTCCCCCCTCCATCACTTCTTCGGCTATGAAGGCCGCTGCGCTTTCCCGTCCAATTTCGACGCGGACTACTGCTACTCCCTCGGCTACAACGCCTTCATGCTCATTCAGTACGGCTACACCGGATACCTCTCCAAGGTTTCCAACCTCTCCAAGCCCGCTGAGGAGTGGGTTGCCGGCGGCATGCCCATCACCAAGATGATGAACATCGAACGCCGTCACGGCGCAGATAAGCCCGTTATCAGAAAGGCTCTGGTCGAGCTCGACGGCGCTCCCTTCAAGTTCTTTGCCGCTCACAGAGACGAGTGGGCCGTTGAAACCTGCTTCACCTTCCCCGGCGCTATCCAGTACTTTGGACCTTCCGAAGTCTGCGACCTCACCACCCACACCCTCGCGCTTGAGAAGGCTTAAATAGACGTAAAAAGCCCGATGCAACGAAGTTATTCGCAGCATCGGGCTTTTTCTATCCTCGCAAAGCGTAATTTCCTTTCCTTAAAGAGATCGCTCGCTTTCATCTCAATCTAAATCGAAACAAAAAACAAGCCTCTTTCGAAGCTTGCTTTCTACGGAGAAGGAGGGATTTGAACCCTCGCGCCGGTTATCCCAGCCTACTCCCTTAGCAGGGGAGCCCCTTCGGCCTCTTGGGTACTTCTCCATGGCCTTTACGGAGAGAGAGGGATTCGAACCCCCGGTGCCTTTCGACATCACTGGTTTTCAAGACCAGCGCCTTCAACCACTCGGCCATCTCTCCTCGAACCAGTACTCAATATTATACAGGCTAACAGCTGTATTGTCAAGCCTTTTTTTATCCTTTAACCAAAAATCTCCTTAATCCTCAGATCTTTGCCTGCAAAGAAAAAGTTTAGCTGAAGTATGATTGACATAACCGGCAGTTTGACTATAATGTACGTTGTATTGGTATGCACAGTCTTTATTGATTATGAGGGCATAATATGAATCATCTTGACATGATCCGCGACTTTTCAAACGCCAACGGCGTGAGCGGCTTTGAAGATGAAGTCGTTCTCGTCGCCCGCAAATACGCCGACCCTACCTTTGAGGTTTCAAAAGACAGCCTTTTAAACTTCTATATCCGCCGGCCCGAAAACAATGGTAAACGTCCCGTTATTCAGCTGGACGGTCATTCTGATGAGGTCGGTTTTATGGTGCAGGCTATAAGGCCCAACGGCACGCTTCAGTTTATCACCATCGGCGGCTGGGTAAACAGCAACATTCCCGCGCACAAAGTTCGCGTGAAAACGGTAAACGGGGATTACATTCCCGGAATTGTCGCCGCGAAGCCTCCGCATTTTATGTCCGTTTCCGAAAAGGGCCGCACGCCTGAGGTCAGCGAAATGGCAATCGACATCGGCGCTTCCTCCTTAAGGGAAGCCCATGATGAATTCGGCGTGCGAATGGCTGCGCCCGTCGTTCCCGATGTAGCGTTTACTTATGACGAAAAGCACGATCTCATGATCGGAAAAGCATTCGACTGCCGCCTGGGCTGCGCTGCAATTTTGGCGACGATGGACGCGCTCAAGGGCGAGGATCTGGGCATTGACATTGTCGGCGCCATGTCCGTTCAGGAAGAAGTCGGCTGCCGCGGCTCGCGCGTTACCGCCAACACGGTAAAGCCCGACGTCGCCATTGTGTTTGAGGGCTGTCCCGCAGACGACACCGTTCAGCCGGATTACCTCATTCAGACCGCCATTCACAAAGGCCCGATGCTGCGCCACATCGATACCAGCATGATCACCAATCCCCGGTTTCAGAAATACGCGCTTGATCTTGCGCGCGAGTTGAACATTCCCGTGCAGGAATCCGTAAGAACCGGCGGCAGCACCAACGGCGCGTCGATTCATTTGTCGGGTGAAGGCGTTCCGGTTATCGTTATCGGCCTGCCTGTTAGATACATTCACTCTCATTACGGGATCGCCGCATACGAGGATTTTGAAAACGCCGTAAAACTCGCGGTTGAAATCATTCGCCGTCTGAATAAAGACATTATCGGGAGCTTTTAAATGATACGCCCCATCATGCGAACCATCGAGTTCTTAAAACAGCCGTCCGAAACCGCGACGAAGGACGATCTTGGAATCGCGCAGGATCTTTTGGACACACTTAAAGCCCACAAGGACGAATGCGTGGGCATGGCTGCCAATATGATCGGCGAAACAAAGCGCATCATTGCATTTATTGACGGCGGAAAATACACCGTCATGTTCAATCCCCGCATTCTGAAAGCGGACGTCGCTTTCAAAGCGGAGGAAGGATGCCTTTCTTTAGTCGGCGTGAGGGAAGCCAAAAGATACCGTTCCGTCAAGGTTGAGTTTGAAAACGAAAATTTTCAAAGGCGCATCAAGACCTACAAAGGCTGGACGGCGCAGATCATTCAACACGAAATGGATCATCTGGAAGGCGTTATTATATGAAACGTCTTTCCGATTTCACCGAAAGCGCCGCGCTTTATGCGCTGTCGTTTGAAGCAAACGTCACGCCCAAGCCCGGCCTTGTCGATCGAAACAATACCGGCGCGCACAAGGATATGACGCTTTGCATGCTGATTGAAAGCGCCAAGGCCATCGCCCCTTTCGTCGGACAATGCGCCCAAGCCGGCTTTGATACCAAAAACGCCTCCTTCGAGAGCGCTTTCCACGCTCTGCGTGCGCTCGGTCTTCAAGCGGAGAAAGCTATGCTTTCCGTAACCGGCGGCGTAAACACGCACAAAGGCGCGATTTACTGCTTTTGTCTTCTCTCCGGCGCATTCGGAAGACTTCAGGGCGAAAAAGGCATAACGCCCGAATGCATTTTGAACACCGCTTCCCTGCTTGCGCAAAAAGCGTCCGACGCTTCCCTTGCGCGCGCCTTGCAGGCCCCCGTCACGCACGGAGACATCGCCTTTCAAAAAGCGCGTCTTTCCGGAGCGCGCGGCGAAGCCATCGCGGGCTATCCCAGCATACTTCATATCGCGCTTCCTGCGCTTGAGCGCGCCATGCAAGACGGCTTCAGCGAAAACGACGCGGGCGTATACGCGCTTTTGTCCCTCATTTCCAAGGTAGACGACACATGCATCTATTCGCGCGGCGGCTCGGAGGGTCTTTCCTTTGCCAAATCCCTCGCTGCAGAAGCGCTTCAGGCTGATTTTGTAAAGAAAGTCTATCAGATAGACGCCCTTTTCATCCAGCAGCGTTTAAGCCCCGGCGGATGCGCCGATTTACTGGCCGCCGCCATGTTCATAAAACGACTCATTCAATCAAAATGGGAGGAATACACATGCGAGTGATTCAGGCCGAAACCATCAAAAAAACCATTTATGATCTCATTCTCAAAGCCAGCTACGACATTGGGCAGGACGTATACAATTGCGTCAAAAACTGCGCCGAGTGCGAAAAATCGCCCAGCGGAAAAGTCGTTTTGAATCAGCTGCTTGAAAACTACGACATCGCTGCCCGCGAGCGCGTCGCCATCTGCCAGGATACCGGCATGTGCGTCATCTTTATCGACGTCGGTCAGGACGTCCACATCGAAGGCGGAGATTTCACCGAAACCATCAACGACGCCGTCCGCGCCGCCTACTCGGATGGCTATTTGAGAAAGAGCGTTGTCCGCGATCCTCTGTATGACCGCGTAAACACCAAAGACAACACCCCCGCCATCATCCATACCCGCATCGTTCCCGGCGATAAGATCGACATTCTCGTAACCCCCAAGGGCTTCGGCAGCGAAAACATGTCCGCCATCAAGATGCTCGTTCCTGCAGACGGCGAAGCCGGCGTCGTCAAATTTGTCGTTGACACCGTGAAAAACGCCGGCCCCAATCCCTGCCCGCCCATCATCGTCGGCGTAGGCATCGGCGGCACCATGGAAATGGCCACCATCATGGCAAAGCGCATGACCGCCCGCTCCATCGACACCGTAAATCCCAATCCCAAATATGCGGCGCTTGAAGAGAAGCTGCTTGAAAAGATCAACAAGCTCGGAATCGGCGCTGCCGGTATCGGCGGAAGCACCACCTGTCTCAAGGTCAACATCGAAACCTATCCCACCCACATCGCGGGCATGCCCTGCGCCATCAACATTGTCTGCCACGCCGCGCGCCACGCGCACGCCGTGATTTAAAGGAGGTACACCCGTATGGAAAATATCCGCGTCAATCTTCCGCTCGATAAAGAACAACTGAAAACCCTTCGCGCGGGCGACACCGTGCTTTTATCCGGCGTTATGTATACCTCCCGCGACGCCGCGCACAAGCGTCTGGTCGCATGCCTTGAGGAAGGTCGCCCCCTGCCCTTTGACATCAAAAATCAGCTCATCTACTACGTTGGTCCCTGCCCGGCTTCCCCCGGCCACGCCGTCGGTTCCGCAGGTCCCACCACCTCTTACCGCATGGACGCCTACACCCCCCAGCTTTTGAGAGCCGGACTTCTGGGCATGATGGGCAAGGGCAAGAGAAATGACAAGGTTGTTGAGGCCATGAAGGAAGTCGGCGCCGTATACTTTGGCGCTGTCGGAGGGGCCGCCGCGCTCATTTCTCAGAGAATTCTTTCCGCAGAAGTGATTGCTTATGAAGATCTCGGCGCAGAAGCCCTCCATCGCTTTGTTGTAAAGGATTTCCCCGCGCTGGTTCTGATCGATTCCGAGGGCAACAACGTATATGTTGAAGGCCCCAAGAAATACGCTGAACCCGATACGGAGGAATAATGTTTTTTCACGACGCCAGCGAGGACAGGCACGAAAAGCACTATGTCCGCCTTGCCCGTAAAATCAAAAGCGATATTGAGGAAGGCCGCCTTTTGCCCGGTCAGCGCATGCCGACCGTTAAGGATATGTGTCAAAAAAGCGGCCTTTCCGCAGGAACCGTGCGTCAGGCCTATGGTCTATTAAAGACGCAGGGTTTGATTGAGCTGACTCCCGGTCGCGGCACGTTCGTTTCCATTCCGAAGGTGAATGAAAAAAGCCGTAAGGCGCAGGCTATGGAAGCAATCGACAGGCTGTTTCAGTCGCTTTCCGAAATGGGCTTTTCTCAGGCAGAGTCCCGCATGTTTGTCTCCTTGCGTCTGGCGCAGATGGATCAGGATCAGTATGTTCTTCCCGTCGCGCTGATTGCGCAGAGCCCGGAGTCGCTCAGAAGCGCGTTCTACCGTCTTTCGGAAATATCAATGATTGATCTCATTTCCTTTTCCATGGATGAAATTCGTCAGGTCGGAGCGATCGCCCTTTCCGAGTTTCCGCTGGTCGTTTGCGAATCTTCCTTGCTCAACGAGATTTCCGCGCTGCTTTCGGACAGGACGGATGCGGTATGTCCCTTTGCTATCGCCCCGGCGGCAAGCGCGATTGTGCAGCTTGCACGTCTTCCGGAAGGCGCAAGCGTATGCGTGTACGCGCAAAGCGACGCCTTCTCTAAGCTGGTCAAAAAGACGCTTAAGTCTCTTTCGCTCCCGGTTTCGCATGCTTTTGTATCTTGCGGAACGCTTTCTAAGCAAACGCTTAGCAGGTTCACCCATCTGATCACCCCATCTGACACCGCGGCGTTCGCCCCGGAAAATGAGCTTATGCTCATTTCCGATTTTGGAAAAAATAGCAATACTACGATCATTTTTGATCTATCCGTTGACGAAGGTTCGATGATCGCAATTACAAGACGCGTATCTGCCCTTGCTTAATAGCATCGGCAGGCGCGTCTGCGCTTTTGGGGGAAGGCAAAGCGCCGCTTTTCGCCTGTTTCCATATTAAATTTGTACACGCGATTGACAATTGATCTAATTCGTTTTATCATATTGATATAGGTTATTTACTTAAAGGAGGGATTTCCATGCCCAATCGTACCATGGTTCTGGGCGTTATCGGCGCCGACGTTCACGCTGTCGGCAATCAGATTCTGAACTTTGCCTTTACGCAGGCGGGCTTCAACGTAGTCAACCTCGGCGTAATGGTTTCTCAGGAAGAATTCATCGAGGCCGCCATCGAATCGGGCGCACAGGCCATCGTCGTTTCCTCCCTGTACGGCCATGGCGAGCTCGACTGCCGCGGTCTGCGCGACAAGTGCGACGAAGCGGGCTTAAAGGGCATTCTCCTTTACGTCGGCGGCAACATTGTGGTCGGCAAGCAGCCCTTCGAAGAAGTTGAAAAGCGCTTCCACGCCATGGGCTTTGACAAGGTCTTCGGCCCCGGCACCGCTCCCGAAGTCACCATTGCAGAACTGATCAAGGATTTTGAAGCGCGCGAGAAGGCGGCGGAGAACGCATGAAAAGCGTCCTTCTGATCGACTTCGGAAGCACCTACACCAAAGTTACATCCATTGACGCGGAAACCGGGCGTCTGTACGGCACGGCGCAATCCTTCACGACCGTCGAAGAAGACATTTCTTTGGGGCTTGAAAAAGCGTTAAGCGAGCTCAGATCGCAGACCGGCATTACGGAATTTGTCGATACCCTCGCCTGCTCCTCCGCAGCCGGCGGTCTTCGGATGATCGCCTGCGGCCTTGTTCCGTCCCTTACGGCTGAAGCTGCCAAGCGCGCAGCCCTCGGCGCGGGGGCAAAGGTGATCAAAACCTTCGCCTACGAGATGACGGAAGAGGACGAAGAAGAGATCGAGCGCTTAAAGCCCGACATCGCCCTTCTTTGCGGCGGAACCGACGGCGGAAACTCCGCCTGCTGCATTCACAATGCAGGCGTTCTTGCGCGCGTGAACGCGAAATTCCCGGTCGTCGTCGCCTGCAACCGCTCGGCCATCAAAAAGTGCGTAAGCATTTTGGCGGAGGCCGGAAAGGAAACGGTATCCTGCGAAAACGTTATGCCTCAGTTCGGGCAGTTAAACATTCTCCCCACGCAAAAGGCCATCCGCGATCTTTTCTTAAAAAGAATCGTTTCCGCTAAGGGCTTAAGCAAGGCGCAGTCCCTGATTTCGGACATCATCATGCCCACCCCAGCGGCGGTCATGGAGGCGCTTACGCTTTTATCGTCTTTCACGGGCGAACTCATGGCGGTAGACTTAGGCGGCGCGACTACGGATATCTACTCCATTACCGAAGGCCTTCCAACAAAGGCCGGAACCGTTCTTCGGGGTCTGCCCGAGCCCTACGCCAAGCGCACGGTTGAAGGCGATATCGGCATGCGCTATTCCGCCTACGGCGTAACGGAAGCAGTCGGAAGCGAAAGGGTAGCCAAGCTTGCAAACGTTTCGGAAGAAACGCTTAACGCTTGGATTAACCGAATCCATGAGGATCCCGGCGTTCTCGCAAAGACCGACGAAGAAAAGAACATGGATTTCGCCCTTGCCGCCCTTGCCGTCGAAACCGGCCTGATCCGCCACAGCGGCACGATTGAGCAGGTTTTCACGCCCATGGGCGTTGCCTACCAGCAGACCGGCAAGGATCTGACAAGATGCGCCAAAATTGTATTGACCGGCGGCGCGCTCGTGCGCATGCAAAGAGCCGAGGAAATCGCCCTAACCGCCATGCACACCACGCTGTGTCCCGAATCCCTTATGCCAAGAAACGCCGAAGTCGTTTTGGATAAAAACTACATTCTCTCCGCAGCGGGACTTTTGACCAAGAAATATCCCGAAGCGGCCAAAGCAATATTAGGGAAGGAGCTCACCTGACATGTTAGAGATCAAAAACGTAAAGCTCACCCGCGACGCCTTTGAATGGCAGCGCAAAACCGTACTCGGACAGTGGGCGACCGGCAAGGACGTGTCCTTTGACGAAGCCGTGAAATATCAGCAGGCCATCCCTCAGGAAAAGCGTTTTTCCGCAAAGCTCTTAAAAGCGAAAAACGAAAACCGCACCCTTATTCAGCCCCGCGCAGGCGTTCCGCTGATTGAGAATCACATCAAGCTCATGCAGTACCTTCAAAACGAAGGCGAAGCCGATCTTCTCCCCACCACCATCGACAGCTACACCCGCTTGAACCGCTACGAAGAGGCCGAAAACGGCATCCGCGAATCCGCCAAGCAGAACATGGCGATGCTCAACGGCTTCCCCGCCGTCAACCACGGCGTTGCCGGCTGCCGCAGAGTAACCGAAGCGGTCAAAATCCCGATTCAGGTCCGCCACGGAACCCCCGACGCGCGTCTGCTTGCGGAAATCACGCTGGCCGGCGGCTTCACCAGCTACGAGGGCGGCGGAATTTCCTACAACATTCCCTATGCCAAGAGCGTTCCGCTGGACAGAAGCATTCAGGACTGGATGTATGTCGACCGCCTGATCGGTCTTTATGAAGAAATGGGCATCCGCATCAACCGCGAGCCCTTCGGCCCTTTGACCGGCACGCTCGTTCCCCCGTTTATGAGCCATGCCGTCGCCATCATCGAAGCGTTACTCGCCGCCGAGCAGGGCGTTAAGAGCATCACCGTCGGCTACGGCCAGCTGGGCAACCTCATTCAGGACGTCGCCGCCATCCGCACGCTTGAAGCGCTCACAAACGAATACCTTGAAAAATACGGCTACACCGGCTGCGAAGTCACGACCGTTTTCCATCAGTGGATGGGCGGCTTCCCGCAGGACGAAGCGAAGGCTTTCGGCGTAATCAGCTGGGGCAGCGCCGCCGCCGCGATCTCTCACGCCACCAAGGTTATCGTAAAAACTCCCCACGAGGCGATGGGCGTTCCCACCATGGAAGCCAACGCGCAGGGTCTCAGATGCACCAAGCAGCTCATCTCCATGCTGCGTGATCAGTTCCTGCCCGAAAATGTGCTTAAAACCGAAATGGAAGTCATCTCCGCCGAAACCCGCGCCATCGTCGACAAGGTTTTTGAGCTCGGCGAGGGCGATATCGCAGTCGGTGCAGTCCGCGCGTTCCAGGCAGGCGTTCTGGACGTTCCCTTTGCGCCCAGCCGTTTCAATGCCGGAAAGATTCTGCCTGCCCGTGACAACGAAGGCGCGGTTCGCCTCTTAGAGTGCGCCAATCTCCCCTTCTCCTCTGACCTTAAGGCTTTCCACAAGGATAAGATCCTTGAACGCGCCAAGGCGGAGAAGAGAGACGTATCCTTCCAGCTGGTTATCGACGACATTTATGCCATTTCCAAGGGCCGCCTCGTAGGCCGTCCCTGATGTACGGAGGAAAAAACATGAAAATTATTGACGTAATCTGCGCCAAAGCGCGCACCGGCTTCTACTTTGACGATCAGCGCGCCATCAAAAAGGGCGCAAAGGCCGACGGTTCCGCCTATTTCGGAACGCCCGTCACCCCCGGTTTCACCGCCGTTCGTCAGGCGGGCGAAGCCATCTCCGTTCTTCTGGTTCTTGAAGACGGCCAGATTGCCCACGGCGACTGCGCGGCGGTTCAGTATTCCGGCGCAGGCGGACGCGATCCCCTGTTCCTTGCCAACGATTTTATTCCGATCATCGAAAAGCACGTAAAGCCCATGCTCGTCGGCCGCGAAGCGGACTCCTTCCGCAAGCTCGCCGGTGAAGCCGAAAACATTCTGGTGGACGGAAAGCGCCTGCACACCGCCATCCGCTACGGCGTTTCTCAGGCGATTTTAGACGCAGTTGCCAAGGCGAATCACAAGATGATGTGCGAAGTCGTAGCGGACGAATACGGCCTCACCGTCTCCGATACGCCCGTTCCCGTGTTCACTCAGTCCGGCGACCAGCGTTATGACAACGCCGACAAGATGATCATGAAGGGCGCGGCGGTTCTCCCCCATGCGCTGATTAACAACGTTCAGACCAAGCTCGGCGAAAACGGCGAAAAGCTGCTTGCCTACGTCGAGTGGCTGCGCGACAGAATTCTCGCTCTGCGCACCGACGAAAATTATCTTCCCGTTCTTCACATCGACGTATACGGCACCATCGGCGCGTGGCTCGGAAACGACAACTATTCCGCCATGGCCGACTACATCGAAAAGTTAGGCGAAGCCGCAAAGCCCTTCCACCTCCGCATTGAAGGCCCGATGGACTCCGAGGAGCACGAAAAGCAGATCACGGATCTTAGCAACTTAACCAAGCTCATCGACGAAAGACACATCGACGTAGAGCTCGTTGCCGACGAATGGTGCAATACCTTGGAAGACGTCATCGAGTTCACTGACCGCCACGCCGGTCACATGGCCCAGATCAAGACCCCCGACCTCGGCGGCATTCAGAACACCATCGAAGCGGTTCTGTACTGCAAGGCCCACGGCATGGGCGCTTATCAGGGCGGCACCTGCAACGAAACCGACAGAAGCGCGCAGGTCTGCGTACACGCCGCCATGGCGACTCAGCCGGTTCAGATTCTCGCCAAGCCCGGCATGGGCGTAGACGAAGGCTTCATGATCGTCTACAATGAAATGCAGAGAATTCTGGCTGTAAAAGCGGCAAGAAAGTAAAAAGCAAAAATCCGGGGCAGCCTCATGCAAAAGAGGCTGCCCCGGATTTGTCCTACATCCAAAGGCCTTCCCCTTGAAGGGAAAGGCTAGGGACAGTTGGTTACGACCCGCTGCCCCTTTTGTTATCTCAATTTCATTTCATAATACAGATAATCGCCCGAAAACGCAGATTCATCCTTATTTTCTTCGCGCCTTACAAGTTCAAAACCGACGCTTTCATAATTATACCGTGCAATCAGGTTTGCATTCGTGCTCACGATAATCTTTTGGGGATTCAGGCGCTCCTTAATCCTTCTTACGGCCTCGCTGAGCTGTTTTTTTCCGAAGCCCTTCCCCTTGAATTTCGTCAGAATGCAGTTGTGCCCGATGATCACGTACTTAGGCGCGTTTCGCGGATCCCACGAAATATGGCCGATGGGCTTTCCGTCCAAACACGTTACAAAGCCGCAGGCAGCAAGAACCTTTTCATTGTCGAAGAAAAAATCATCGTACTGCGCCCATTGTGCGGAAAACAGTTTCTCCCATCTTTGATCGAAGGAATACGCATCCGAAAGCTGCTTAATCAGCGTTCCTCTGGGAAAAAGATTCATCGGGACAAACTCGATTTCGCCCACCTATTTGTCCTCCACCTGTCCGGCATTGATGTAGAAGGCCAGAATATCGCTGATTTTGGCGTTCTTTCCGCCGCCGGCTACGATCAGATCGGCGTATTCGATGTAGTTTTTGATGTATCTTTCATACATGGGTTTGACGGTAGACAGATACTGTTCGGCAATTCCGTTGATTTCACGGCCTCTGTGATTGATGTCTCGCTTGACTCTTCTTAATAGGCAGATGTCGGGATCGACGCGAATATAGATTTTAAAGTCCATCATATCGCGCAGGCGCTCGTCATAGAAGGCGTGAATGCCCTCGATAATCACGATATCCGCCGGGTGGATCATTTCATCGGTCGCATCGGCGCGGCGATGATTGGTATAATCATACTTTTTGCGCGTAATGCTCCTGCCTTCCGAAAGCTGTTTCATATCGTAAAGAAGCTCGTCATGCTCAAATACGCCGGGCTCGTCATAATTGATCTTTGCTCTTTCCTCAAACGGCAGATACGCGTGGTCGCGGTAATACGCATCCTGATTGATCAAAACCGCAGGCTTCGTAATCTTTTTTACAAGCTCCTCCGCAAGCGTGCTTTTTCCGCTGCCGCTCGCGCCGCAAATACCGATAATCAGCATATCTTTCGTCTCCTTTGTAATGCTTTTTTTCAATAATACCAGATATGTTTCTGAAATTCAAGCAGGATTTACGTATCTTCCCCGAAACAGGCTATTGAGTTTTAAAAAGACGTGCTATAATACCGTTTATCAAATACAAAGGACAAAAAGGAAATGACTGTTCAGATTGCCTTTACCAATGTTCTTATGACGCTTTTTTATATTCTGCCCGGCTACGCGCTTTGCAAATTCAAAAAGGCCAGCGCGGATCACCTGTCAACGCTGTCCGCCATTCTCATCTATTTCTGCGCGCCGTGCATGGTCTTAAACAACTTTCTGTCGCTTAAGTACTCCTTTGACAAGCTCATCGACATGGGCGTATTTTTCGTATTTACGCTTATTCTTCAGGCGCTTTTCATGGGCGGAATCTACGTAATTTTCAAAAAGCGCTTTGCGGACAGCAAATACCGCATGCTGTCCATCGCATCCGTCATGGGTAACGTGGGCTTTTTCGGCCTTCCGATTGTAAAGGCGCTTCTTCCGAATTCGCCGGAGGCATGGTGCTATTCATCAGTTTACCTGCTTTCGATGAACGTTCTTGTGTTCACAGTAGGTGTGTACTGCCTAACCGGCAAAAAGGAATCCATGACCATCAAGGCAGCAATCATCAACCCCACGATTCTCGCGCTTCTTTTCTCACTGCCTTTATACATGCTGGGCGCGGGCGATTATACGCCTGAGCTGATTAAAAAAGCGCTTTCGCTTCTGTCCGACATGACAACGCCCCTTTGCATGATGATATTGGGCATGCGCCTTGCAAAAGCGCCTCTTAAAACGCTTTTCTGCCGTCCTTTTGTATACGGCATCTGCTTATGCAAACTCCTTCTTTATCCGCTTTTCTGCTGGGCGATCACCTGTTTTCTGCCCGTTTCGGACGCATTTAAATCGGCGCTTCTCATTCTTTCTGCCGCTCCCTGCGCCAGCATCATTCTGAACATGGCCGAAATGCATAAAAGCGAAACCGAAAACGCCGCCAACTGCGTGATGCTTTCAACGCTTTTGTGCTTTATGACCATTCCCGTAATTACACTTCTGATTTAAGGAGGAAGGCCTTATGTCCAAGCTCGATGAAGCCCGCGCATTTTTCGCAAACGACCGCTATGCAACCCAAGCCACCGGCATAGAAATAGACGAAATCGGCGAAAATTACGCCAAATGCTCGATGCGAATCACCGAAAACCATTTAAACGCGGTCGGTCACGTGATGGGCGGCGTCGCCTACACGCTGGCGGATTTCGTGTTTGCCGTGTCCACAAACTTTGAAAAGCCCGCAACGGTCACAACCGTAAGCCAGATTTCCTATCTCGCTTCTCCCAAGGGAAAAATACTTTTCGGCGAGAGCAAATGCCTTAAGGACGGAAAGCGCAACTGCTTTTATGAAATTACAATCACAGACGATCTGGGCACAAAGGTCGCCGTCGTCATGACTTCGGGCGCGCATCTGGGATAACCCGGGATACGCGCCCGATCATTTTACAGAACTGAGCTTTTTTCAAAGAACATAATGTAGTAAATCGGAAGATAGATTATTTTATCTTTAATGATAATCTGCCTCTCATTCGATACAACATAGGCTTTCTTTATGCGATAATCCTCATTTTGAGTAAATGTATTGAGTGCGCTGTGCACTGTATAGTCTTTTCCCGATTTCACTTCAATCGGGAAAACAGACAAACTGTCATAATCATCAATCAAATAGTCGACCTCACCCTTCGCACGGTTGTCGTAATAAAACAGCTTATGACCGTGCGCGATTAATTCCGAAGCAACTACGGTTTCGTAAACAGAACCCAGATTGATGCTCTTTTCATCATCAAGAATTGCACGGATATTGTTTCCGTAAAGAACACCCGTCAATATACCGACATCGTTCAGATAAAGCTTTAAAAGATTCTTTCCGGCAGATTCAATCAACGGAAACACGGGATTAGAAATTGCCTGCACATTCAGCGCAATTCCCGCGCTGATCAGGTATTCAAATTCATCTGAATAATCCTGAAATTTTTTTCCTTTTTTGTTTTCAATATTCTGTGCAATCACCCGTTTCTTCTTGTTTTCCATATTGGACGGGATCAAATCATAAATTCTTCGGATTTTTAGCTTATTCGCCTCGTCGTATTTTGAAGCATCCACCTGATAATACTCGCGGATTTCGCTTTGGATCTCTCTTACAGATTGAATATTCTTTTCACTCAGATAAACATTGACGGCATCAGGAAGTCCACCGACAAGCAAATACTTCCTGAACAAATCCATCATTTTATTATGTGTCGCTTCATCCAAAGGCTGCAAACATTTAAACTTTTTTTTCATGGCGGAAATGGCAATTTCGTTCATTCCGTTGGCATATAGAAATTCCTCAAAATCCAACGGAAACATTCTCACCTTTCGGATGCTTCCCATTGGAATTGAAGTTGTCTCGGAAAGCGTAACGCCTAAAAGCGAACCGCTCGCTACATACGTGTATTTGTCATCCTGCGATAGAAATTTAAGAAGCGTCATCAGATGAGGATATGCCTGTATCTCATCAATGAAAATCAAGGTATTTTTCTTGTCCTTCATTTTTGCGCCTTCAAGCATACTGACCTGAAGATAGAAATCTTCCACCGTTTTCACATTTGCGAAAAGCCGCATGCCCAACAGGTCTTCAACCATATTAAGTTCAATATAGTTTTCAAACATTCTTTTTCCAACCCGGCGAACAATAAATGTTTTGCCGACCTGACGCGCTCCATCGATCAAAAGGATTCTTTTTGAGTCACTCTGAAAATGCTTTTCGATGAGCCCTTCAATCTTACGATACAGCATTGCAGTCCCCCCAGTACACTTTTCAATAAAATTATATCACGCACATCTCCACTTTTCAATACTTTTCATGTGTGATTTTATTCACTTTTCAATGTAAAAGACGCCGAAAATTCCTTTCCCGGCGTCCTTTGTAAACTTATTTTCTAAAAGACATCCATTTTACATTTCCCAGAATTCTACGTCGTTATAGACAAAACTCTTTTTTTGTCCTTCGCGGAATTTTTCCGTGGGATAGCATTGAGGAATCAGTTCAATGTAATCGGAAGATTCCGTTTTACCGTCCACGCCCTCTTTATGAAGCGTACATCTTGCAAAGCGAAGCGTATTCTTGATCATGTACGCACGATGATCATCTTTGTCAAATCCCATTCCGTTATAGCTTGCTTTGTCGTTTGCGTAAATCTCTTCGTCCGACAAAAGCATTTCCCGAAGGCGCGGAAGGGACACATATTCGCCGTCTTTGTCCATCAGATACAGCCGCCATGTAGGATCCAGCATCACGCGCTTTCCGGACGGAAGCAGACAATCCACAACCACATGGCAATCGTTGAACGGATCTTCATAAGGCATGCATGTGATGTGTCTTGCCTTTACGCCGTTCAAGCGCAGAAGCGAAGCCAGCAGTATCGCGAGCCCCCTGCAGTTGGATTTCATATTGTTTCCTTCCATAAAGGAAATCAAATCGGAAATCATCTTTCCATATCCCATGCCGCCGCTTCCGTTGTGACCAAAGTGGTCGCAAACGAAATCAAGGAGTCTGAAAACAATATCATCCGCCGATTTGTCCATGCCTTTCACATAATCGGAATAATGATATTTTTCAAGAATTTCCGGAACCTCGCCATTCAAAACGAATTCATCTTTGACATTCAAATGAAATGATCGGTCATAGTCTGCACATTGGTTTAGAAGTTCAGCCCGCGTTTTACCGGATAACTCCACAAAGATTTCCGTAGGCTCGTATCTGAAAGGCGCGTCCTCCGGCGTATCGTCTATTTTATTATATCGAACTTCCGTCCTGTTTCCGAATTGCGTGTAATAACCTGAAATACAGCCGTCAACAAATGAAACGCAATACACCATTCGGTAATACTCATCATTGATTTCGTAGAACAGATTTCCGCCTTTTTCATACACGCAATTCGGTTCGAAATTGAAGTGCCCGCTTGTCTCAAACGACATTTTCATTCGAAGCGGCGTTTCATCAAAGATATTGATGGTTTCGGCCATATCCACATTGTACCATTTGCCAACCATTCTTTTATCCATACTTTCCCCCTGTCACGTCCCTACCGGCGGATAAACCTCCTTGCGGTCGGCGTATATGCCCGCCATGCACATCTGGCCGCTGCCGGTTACATCTTCATACAGGCCATCGATTTCAGGCCGCGCATAGGCCGAAAACCAGCTTTGAAGCTTTGCACGAATTTTAATTACGGTTTCAGCCCAATTGTTATCGTCAATCAGATTGACTTCCTCGCCCGGGTCGTTTATAAGATCGTACAGTTCGTTCGGGCCATAAGGATAGCGGTGGATGTATTTGACCGTCTTATTCCGTATCATCCTGACCGGGCCGTATTCGTCAAAAACAACGACTTCCTTATCTTGGCTCTCTTCGCCGCAAATCGCCTTTAAAAAGCTCTTTCCCGGAAGCTTCGCAGATGTTTTGGTTCTGCTTCCGATTATTTCTTCAAACGTCGGGAAAAGATCGTACGCCGAAACCATTTCTTTAGACACAAGCCCTTCGGGCGCATGATTCGGCCAGCGGATAATGAATGGCACCTTGACGGCGGTATCATACATATTCATCGGGAACGTAGCGTTGCCCTTGCCCCAGATGCCGTGATGCCCCATGCTCATGCCGTTGTCGGCGGTAAAGATGACGACGGTATTTTCGGTCAGTTTGAGATCATCCAGTTTTTCAAGAATTCTTCCGACGCCTTCGTCCATCGCGGTAATGGCGGCATAATAGCCGGTCAGAAATTCCCGTCTTCTGGGCGTTAAGCTGATCGGATTTGTATATCTGTTTGAAACCGTGCTGTCCAAATGATCCGGAAGCTCCGGTATTTCGTCAAAGGTGCATTTTTCATATTTTTCAATCAGCCGCTCGGGATGCTGATCTCTGCCCCATGGCGCATGCGGCGCGGTGTAATGAACAGAGAGATAAAACGGCGCATCTTCTCCCGACAGCTCGTCTATGAACGATACCGCCCTATCCGTAATCAGATCCGTCACATATTCCCCGTGGCGCACGGTGATCTTTTCATCCTCTACGATGTCGGGATGATAATAACAGCAGCCGCCTTTTCCGATGGTATACCACTTTGAAAACCCGTGCTGCGGATGCACCGAATCGCCCAGATGCCATTTGCCGGAAAGCGCGACGTTATAGCCGCTTTCCCTCATCACATCCGTATAGGTTACGTTGTTTTTCAGATACTGAATGGGTTCTTTTTCATCTGCATATCCACCGTAAGGGTTCTCTTTTCCGGCCTCTGCATATTTGACCGCGTCCACGTTTCCGCTTCTGAGCCAGTCGTGAACGCCGTGCGCGGAAGGTATCGTTCCGGTCAGAATGGAAGCGCGGGCGGGCGAACAGACGGGAGAAGCGCAGAAAAAGTTTTCAAAGCGAACACCCTCCCGAGCCAGTCTGTCGAGGTTCGGGGTATAAATTTCCTTTGTCCCCGCGCAGTGCATCGCCCACGCGCCCATGTCGTCGGCGAGGATAAAGATAATGTTCGGTTTGTTCATATGTTATCCCTTTCATCAAAATTCGATTTCAAGTTTCTCTCCGGGTATTAGTTCTATTTCCGTGGCTTTTCCGTTGGCAATCAGCTGAAACTTTCCGCCGACGGGCGAAACGAGCTTTACATAAGTCACCCTTCCGTTTTTCCACTTCATGTCAATTTCAACGTTTCCCGGCGCTTTCAGACCGCGGACATAGCCGCGCGTCCATCGTTCGGGGAGCGCCGGAAGCAGGTGTATTTCGCCGTGTACAGGCTTTAAAAGCATTTCGAGAATGCCGCTTGCCGCGCCGAAGTTTCCGTCGATCTGGAAAGGCGGATGCGCGTCAAAAAGGTTCAGATATGTTCCGCCGCCTCCCGCATAGTTGACTTCGCCGCCGCTTTGAACAAACTTCAGCTGTCTGTCAAGCAATCTGAGCGCATGATTTCCGTCCCTTAAACGCGCCCAGAAATTGATCTTCCAGCCAAGCGACCAGCCCGTGCCGTCGTCGCCGCGCACCTCAAGCGTTTTTTTGCACGCGTCAGCGAGCTCAGGCGTTTTTTCGGGCGTGATCTCATGCGCCGGATGAAGGGCATAGAGATGGCTTACATGCCTGTGGTGCACCTCAAAATCCGGCATCTCGTCGTACCACTCCATGAGCCTTCCGTCTTTCCCGATTTTAAGGGGGTAGAGCTTGGAAAGCGCCTTTTCACATGCAGATGTAAATTCGTCTTCTTCATGTAAAATCTTCGCTGCTGAAACAGTGTTTTCAAGCGTTTCCCTTGCAATGGACATGGTCATCGCCGTGGTTCTTGAAACGCCCGTATCGCGTCCGTCCGGAAGGATATATCGGTTTTCAGGCGACGTGGACGGGGCCAGAATCAGCGTTCCGTCTCCGTTTTCCACGAGCATATCCATATAGAATTCCGCGCAGCCGCGAATGATGGGATAGGCGGTTTCGCGCAGGAAATTTTCATCCATTGTATAGAGATAATGGTCGTAAAGGTGTCGTGACAGCCATGCGCCGCCATTGTACCAGAACCCCCACTGCGCGAGTCCCTTTGCCGGAAACGCCTGCCGCCAGAGATCGGAATTGTGATGGCAGATCCAGCCGGGCGCATCGTAGAGCTGTTTGGCGGCCTCTTTTCCGGTTACAGAAAGCTCTTTGAGCATGGAAATCAGCGGCTCATGGCATTCAGCGAGATTCGCAGCCAATACCGGCCAATAATTCATTTCGGTATTGATGTTGACCGTATAATTGGAACACCACGGCGCGAATACCTGATCGTTCCAGATACCCTGCAGATTCATTGCCTGCGTTCCGGGACGGGAAGCCGAGATCGTTAAGTACCTTGCGTAATTGAACAAAAGCGTATAAAGCGACGGATCCCATGCGCCCGCATCGTGATTGACAAGTCTCTGATCGGTCGGATACGCACCGGCCTCTGTTTCGCCGATATTCATTTCCATGCGCCCGTAAAGGCTCTGATAGTCCCTGATGTGCGCGTCCTTAAGTTCGTCAAACGACTTTAAAAGCGCATTTTTTACATGCGTCACGGGCGGATTTTTATATTCCTTTCCCGCCGTTACGGGATCATTCCTAAAGCCGTTAAACGAATCCTCCGCGCAAAGCGCAATTCGTATTTCCGTCGCCTGTCCGATCATGATCTGGCCGCCGACAGCCTTGAAATCGCCGTCTGTCTTCGCAGATAAAACGGTTCTGAAAAGCATGCCCCCATCGTCATCAAAATTGTCTCTGTCTGAATTGAGCGCGCCCGGGCACTGTCCGTCCATGATGAGCATGCCGTCTGCCGCCTTTACCGCGTGCGACAAACGGCTCGTGAGAGAAAGACGCAGATTCATCTTTTCTTCGGATACAATTAAGACAATCAGACACTTGTCCGGCTTGGACACAAATGCCTGCGTCCTAACCGAAAAAAGACCGTTTTTCCCTTCAAAACGCGCCTTCACCGTATGGACTGCGGTTTCAATGTCCAGCTCGCGCTTATAGTCTTTCATACCATTCAGGCTGTCAAAACTGATATTGATCCGTCCCAACGGCAGATATGTCTGTCCGTTTCTTTCATAGAGCAGCTTCTCCTCAATTAGCTTTTCCGCCTCACGATAGTTTCCCTCAAAAGCGAGTTTCTGCGCCTCATCGTGCACCTGTTTGCTGCACGGAATCGCCTGGTTTTCATAGGGTCTTCCGCTCCAGAGGGTGTCGAGGTTTAAATCGATGGTTTCCTCATCCATTTTGCCAAAAATCATCGCGCCGAGGCTTCCGTTTCCGAGGGGCAGCGCCTCCGTCCAGCGGGCGGCAGGCTTTAAGTACCAGAGCGAGGAAGCAGAATTCATATCATTTTCTCCTTTATTTTCATATGCAAAAAGCCGATGGACAGGCATCGGCTTTGACAAATCAATCTTCGTATTTTTCCAGAATTACATTGCCCTCCCTGAGCATCTGAAGGGAGAACTCGTCCGGATATCCTTCCTTGTAGACCACGCGCACAATACCCGCGTTCACGATCATTTTGGAGCATATCACGCACGGCTGATGCGTACAGTACAAGGTCGCGCCGTCAATGGACACGCCAAGCTTCGCTGCCTGAATAATGGCGTTCTGCTCCGCATGCGTGGCATAGCAAAGCTCATGCTTGGTTCCGGAGGGAATGCCCAGCTTCTCCCTTAAGCACTCGCCCCTTTCCACGCACGTTTTGACGCCCGCAGGCGCGCCGTTGTAGCCCGTGGTCATGATGCGCTTGTTTTTCACAATCACACAGCCGATTTTTCTGTTTTCCTTATAGCAGCTGGCCCAGGTGGCAATCTCCTGCGCCAAGGACATAAATCTCTGATCCCATTTGTCCGCCATAAAAAGGCCTCCCGAAAACTTTTTTTCCTATTATAGCATCTTCCCTCCGTCTTCGCAAGCTTAACAGAAAATTATCTGTATTTTCGCATCTCACCTATTGCGTTTTCCCCTTATTTTGGATAAACTATGATCATTGGTTAGCACTCAAACACAAAGAGTGCTAATAACGAAATCATTAACAGGAGGCACATTCATATGAAAATTAAGCCTTTGGGCGATCGCGTTGTCATCAAGAACGTAGAAGCCGAAGAAACTTCCAAGGGCGGCATCATTTTAACCAGCGCCGCCAAGGAAAAGCCCCAGATGGCGGAAGTTATCGCTGTCGGCCCCGGCGGAAACGTAGACGGCAAGGAAATCAAAATGTATGTTGAAGAAGGCCAGAAGGTTTTCTATTCCAAGTATGCCGGCACCGAAGTCAAGCTTGACGGCGAAGAATTCATCATCGTTCGTCAGGGCGACATTCTTGCAATTGTTGAATAATTAGGAGGATATCCATCATGGCAAAGCAGCTTAAATACGGCGAGGAAGCCCGCCGCGCTTTAGAAAAGGGCATCAACGCTCTTGCAGATACCGTAAAAATTACCCTTGGCCCCAAGGGCAGAAACGTTGTTTTGGATAAGAAATTCGGCGCTCCCTTAATCACCAACGACGGCGTTACCATCGCCAAGGACGTTGAGCTCGAAGATCCCTTTGAGAACATGGGCGCTCAGCTCGTCAAGGAAGTAGCCACCAAGACCAACGACATCGCCGGCGACGGCACCACCACCGCCACCCTGCTTGCGCAGGCGCTCGTTCGCGAAGGCCTCAAAAACGTTGCCGCAGGCGCGAATCCCATGGTTCTTAAAAAGGGCATTATGGACGCAACCCAAAAAGCCGTTGAAAAGCTCGTTGAGATTTCTAAGCCCATCGAATCCCGTCAGGCCATCGCCAACGTTGCCGCCATTTCCTCCGGCGACGAAGCCATCGGCGAGCTGATTGCCGACGCGATGGAAAAGGTCGGAAAAGACGGCGTTATCACCATCGAAGAATCCAAGACCATGAAGACCGAGCTTTCCATCGTCGAAGGCATGCAGTTTGACCGCGGCTACGCTTCCGCGTACATGGTCACCGATTCCGACAAGATGGAAGCGATCCTGGATGATCCCTACATTCTGATCACCGACAAGAAGATTTCCAGCATTCAGGAAATCATCACCCTTCTTGAAGGCGTCGTACAGCAGGGCAAGAAGCTCCTTATTATCGCTGAAGACGTTGAAGGCGAAGCCCTCGCCACCCTCGTTCTCAATAAGCTGCGCGGCACCTTCACCTGCGTTGCCGTAAAGGCTCCCGGCTTCGGCGACCGCCGCAAGGCCATGCTTCAGGATATCGCCATCCTCACCGGCGGCCAGGTCATCACCGAAGAGCTCGGACTCGACCTTAAGGAAGCCACCGTTGACATGCTGGGCCGCGCCCGTCAGGTCAAGGTTGACAAGGACAATACCGTTATCGTTGAAGGCGCAGGCGATCCCAGCGAGATCAAGGCCCGCATCAACTCCATCCGCAGCCAGATCGAGGACACCACCTCCGATTACGACCGCGAGAAGCTTCAGGAGCGCCTTGCCAAATTGGCCGGCGGCGTAGCCGTCGTTCATGTCGGCGCCGCCACCGAAATCGAGATGAAAGAGCGCAAGCTCCGCATCGAGGACGCCCTCGCCGCAACCCGCGCTGCCGTTGAAGAAGGCATCGTTCCCGGCGGCGGAACCGCGCTCATGAGCGCCTACAAGCCCGTTGCCGAGTTCATCAAGACCCTCTCTGGCGACGTCAAGACCGGCGCTAACATCGTTCTGCGCGCCCTTGAGGAGCCCGTTCGCCAGATCTGCTCCAACGCCGGTGTAGACGGAAGCGTAGCGGTTGAAAAGATCAAGACTTCCAAGAAGGTCGGCTTCGGCTACGACGCCGCCAAGGACGAATACTGCGACATGGCCGAACGCGGCATCATCGACCCCACCAAGGTCACCCGCTCCGCTCTTCAGAACGCCGCCTCCGTTGCAGCCATGGTTCTGACCACCGAGTCCCTCGTCACCGACCTCCCCGAGAAGAATCCCCCGGCGGCTCCCGCAGCTCCCGGCGGAATGGGCGGAATGTATTAATCCAAATGACCTACAAAAAAGGTGTGCGTTTTACACGCGCGCCTTTTTTCGTTACACAAAAAATGCGCCTTTAACGACGCATTTTTTGCTTCGCTTTCTGTATCAGCGGATGTTCGTTCCCGACATGTTGATGGACTCGAGCTCCAATGCCCAGATCGACTCGGGCAATGCCGTGATTTGGGTGTTGGAGATGTTCAAGGATTTAAGCTTTGTGAGGTTTCCGATGTTTTCTGGAATCTCAGTCAGAAGGGTGTTTTCGAGCCACAGGGTTTCAAGGTTTGTCAGATTGCAGATTTCATCCGGAAGATGCGTAATCTGCGCATAGCCAAGGCTAATATTTTCCAGACTGGTCATATTGCCGATTTCCGGAGAAATGTAATTGATATTGTTCTTTCTCCAGTCGGCGCATTCCCATGCGTATAATTTTTTCAGTTTCTTAAGGGTATAGAAATCCTCGGGAAACGCAGTGCCGGTAAAGCCGCTGGAGTTGTTATGATCGATTAAAATCTCTTCAAGATTTCTCAGATAGCCGATGCCGGTAAGATCGCCGGGCGTACCGTAGCTGGAGAAAATACGGAAACTGGTTATCGTGTCCAGCTCCGCTTGGGTAACATATTGATCGATGGAGAATTTGCCCAATTGGTCGCGAATATAGCAGGCAACGATCTCGTCCGGGAAAAGATCCTTTATTCTGCCGACCTTATCGTCGGGATTTATGAGCGCGTTTTCCTTGGCTCTATTTCCAAGAACATTGTTTATTGCAACAAGCATTTCCGCGTTCTCCGCGCGAAGCGCATTGAGCTCTTCTGTGGACAAGACGCTGTAATCAATCTTTTCATCTGCTTCGGATTTTTCGTCGTTTCTGCCCGAAATGATTGCATCCTTCGCGTTATCCTGCGGATTCTGAACGTTATTGGCGTATGCGCCTTTCGTTGCTTCCTCCTTGACGGATTGCGCGGTTTCAGCCTTTCCAAGCGCGCTGACCTCCATCTCGGAATCGGTTAAAAGACGCGCGCCTTTTTCGGCTTCGGCTTTCAGGGCGGCAAGCTCGCTGTTCAGCCGATTGAGCATTTCAAAACAGCCCTCAATCGTGCCGTTTTGATCGTCGATGATCGAATTGAGCGAATCAATCGTTTCCTGCATGCCCTCTGCTTTTTCGACTTCCGCCTCCAATGCGGCGATCTGAGCCTTCAGCTGGCTATTTTCATCGTCTGACAAAGCAAGCTCTGCATAAACCCCTTCGATCTCCTCATAGAGTCCATCGATTTGGTCGCGGAGTTCGTCGCATTCCGAAACCTGTGCGTTCAGTCCCTCAATTTGTTCCTTTAAACGGCTGTTCTCCTCCTCCAGCGTTCGAATCGCCTCGGCATACGCCTGAAGTCTTCCTTCATTCGCGGCGTTCTCGCCTGCGGAAGAATCTCCGATCTCGGAGGCCTGGGACGAGGTATCGGCGGGCGCGGCTTCGTAATTTTCAAAGCAGACATATAAACTGGCCGCATAGTTTTTCTTTGCGCCGTTTTCCTGACAGGTATATAAAAAAACTTTATCAATCAATCGGAGCGTTCCGGATTCATCATACGTAGAAAATACGTCGATCGTGTAGCCTCCGATATTTTTCCAGCTTTCCGTCAAAACATATCTGCCCGTGGTTCTGTCGCCGCTGAACACATACAAATCCATTTTCTGCGCGGGCGTAATTTCGGCCCTGCCCAGATACAGCTCCTCACCGCTCTTTACAGCGCTTTCCCATACGTTTTCGGGCACTTCAAATTCAAAAACCGCGCGGGTGTTGCCGCCATACATCATAAAATCGCTTTCAAAGCTGAACGCCCTGTGCTCAAACGCCCATTTCGCGCCGTTGTACACGGTGGTATTTTGAAGATCGAGCATGTGCTTGTTGAAGGCGTCGTTTCCATAGCTGTATTCGAGCACCGCTTCCTCAGAAAATGCGCATGTAAATATCGGAATCAGTAAAATCGCAACAAGCGTTATACACAAAAACACGTTTTTCTTAAAGCCGTTTTTCATACGTTTCTCCCCCTTGCTCGACGTTCATCCTATCACCCACATTATACCACTCATTGCTTTGAAAGTCAAAAACAAACGATGTATAAAAGCCATTGCGCGTGGAAAGCCCGCGTCATCCTGCTCCCGACCACCGCAACAAAAACGCTTTTTTTATAATTATGCTTTATTTCCGACCCATTTCGTCTGCATTATAAAAATATTTTTCTACATATTATTATCGTGTTTTTTGGCAGGAATTTTCCGCCGCTTTGTCGAATAAAAAATTGCATACATTTTGCAGCCGCGCATTTTTGCCGCCGGAGAAAGGAGTTTCGCGTTGTCCCACCGCAAAAAATTCTACGAAAAGTTCAAGGAAGCCGCCATGTCGGTCATCCCGATCGTGGTAATCGTGCTTGCCCTGTCCCTCACCGTTGTTCCCGTTTCGCCGGATCTGCTTTTGTCTTTCCTTTTGGGCGCCGTGCTTCTTACAATCGGCATGGGCCTTTTCAGCGTTGGCAGCGAAGTATCCATGACGCAAATCGGCACACAGATTGGCTCTCACCTGACGAAAACCAAAAACCTGAAGCTTATTTTAGCGGTAAGCCTTCTTTTGGGTATCGCTATCACTGTAGCGGAGCCCGATCTTCAGGTGCTGGCTGCAAACGTTCCCAACATTAACACGCTTGTTCTCATCGTTACCGTCGCCATCGGCGTGGGTCTTTTTCTGATGGCGAGCATGCTGCGTATTCTCTTTAACATTCCCCTTCGCTGGCTCCTTATGGCGCTCTATGTCGTTGTTTTCCTGCTCGCCTTCCTAACCGACCCCGACTATTTATCCGTCGCCTTTGACTCCGGCGGAGTAACGACGGGGCCCATGACCGTTCCCTTCATTCTCGCTCTGGGCATCGGCGTCGCCTCCATCCGAAGCGACGAAAAGGCCCAGATGGACTCCTTCGGCCTGGTCGCCCTTTGCTCCATTGGCCCGATCCTTGCGGTTTTAATTCTGAGCTTCATCTACAAAAACGCGCCCGATACCGCCGTTTCCTCCATCCTTCCGTCGCACGAAACGACGTTGGGGCTTGGAAGGTATTATCTTGAGTCGCTTCCGACCTATATTTTTGAGGTCGTAATTGCGCTCCTTCCAATCATTGTCTTTTTCCTGGTTTTCCACTTTGTTTCCTTAAAGCTTCGAAAAATTCAGTTCCTTCGCATTATGCTGGGTCTTTTGGTGACCTGCGCAGGTCTCATATTGTTCCTTCTGGCTGTAAATGTCGGCTTCTCCTCTTTGGGGCATGTGCTTGGTCAAAAGCTGGCGGAGCCGCATCTGAAATTCCTCCTGATCCCGATTGCGATGATCATGGGCTGGTTTATCATCAACGCGGAGCCCGCAGTCGCCGTGCTTAACAAGCAGGTTGAAGAGCTGAGCGCGGGGGCGATTTCCGCAAAAGCCATGAACTATTCTCTTGCCATCGCCATTTCGATTGCAAACGGACTTGCAATGCTTCGCGTAATCACCGGCATGAACATTATGTGGATCATCGTTCCCGGCTACGCTGTTTCCCTGCTTCTCGCTTTCTTTGTTCCCCAAACCTTTACCGCCATCGCATTCGACTCCGGCGGCGTTGCCTCCGGTCCTCTGACCGCCACATTTATGCTCCCTTTCGCCATGGGCGCAAGCACTATGATCGGCGGAAACATTATGACCGACGCTTTCGGTCTTGTCGCCCTGGTTGCCATGATGCCGCTTCTGTCCGTTCAGCTTATGGGTCTGATCTACGTCATCAAAACGCGCAAGGCCCAGGAAACCGTCGAAATCCCGTACGCCGAAGACGAAATCATCGAGCTTTGGGAGGTGTAGTATGGAACTTAATCTCGTCATTGCTATTACCGACCGCGAAAAACGCGAGACGCTTGAGAAAATTTCCTCAAGCATCGGAATTTCTCTCTCTCTGATCAGTCTGGGACGCGGCACAGCTACAGACGAACATCTTTCTCTTTATGGACTTGCCGCTACCGAAAAGGCGGTTATGTACGCAGTCGCTGATCGCGAAAAAACCGCTCGGCTGATGCGCGCAGCAAAGATACGCCTGTTTGTAGACATTCCGGGCAACGGCATCATGTTGTCCATTCCGATTAAAAGCGTAGGAGGAGGCCGAACCATGGCATACCTTACCGATAATTCCACGCCCGGCGGCGAAACGCCGAAAATGACGTTTGAATACGAACTGATTTATGTAATCCTGAACGAGGGCTTTTCCGACGTGGTCATGAACGCAGCCAGAAGCGCCGGCGCAACGGGCGGCACTGTCATGACCGCCAAGGGCACCGGCGCCAGAGAAGGACAAAAATTCATGGGCATCACCTTGGCCAACGAGCGCGACGTCGTTATCATCGTTGCTAAAAATGACGTAAAGTCCGCAATCATGAAATCCATCATTGACAAAGCCGGCCTCGGAACACCCGCAGGCGCCGTTTGCTTCTCCCTCCCGGTATCCGAGATTCAGGGACTGCATTCAAAAAACGAGGATTCGGATCTTTAATCCAGTCAATGAAAAAAGGAAGCTGCAAAATGATTCGCAGCTTCCTCAGACCATCAACAAACCTCTGGGTGAGGCATGGAGAGGGAGCGCACTCCCTCTCCATTTTCAATCGATTTTGGCGGCATGTACGGCAAAATCGCGCGTTTTCACAAAGCGCAGCGACTGAAAACGCTTCCCCTTTCCG
>JAFWZN010000127.1 GCA_017522345.1 Clostridia bacterium
ATGTCCTCCGCACGCTCCCGCAAGAGTTCCCCCGCAGGCGTCAGCCGAATCGCGTAGTTCGTGCGCTCGAAAAGCTTCTCGCCCAGTTCCTCCTCCAACTCCTTGAGCTGGCGACTTACCGTCGGCTGCGTCACGCAAAGATTATCCGCCGCGCGCGAGACATTCCCCAACCGCGCTGCTTCCAGAAAATACCGCAAAACTCGAAGTTCCATACCCGAAAACTAATAAAATTCAAGCCCCGCAGGTAGGACTTTGCAAAAATAATACCCGAAAGGAATAACTGATTGATTTGACGTGGGAAGCCTCCCCCTGCTTGCAGCCGCCTTGTCCGCGACACATTTCATTCGTCATCCTCGCGTAGGCGAGGATCTTTTCTGCGCGTCCAAGCCGTCTTCCAGCACCCCCTCTGCGGGCGCTCAGACGCCGCCCCGCAACGCCCCGGCTTGTCCCGGCCCGCCCGCCCAAATGCCATACCCCAGTCATCCTGGAGCCGCAATGCGGCGATAGGATCCACTCTGCATCTCCTTTCCATGTGTCATCCTCGCGATTTCTCTCGTCATCCCCGCGTCTTTTCTCGTCATCCTCGCGTAGGCGAGGATCTTCCTCTCGCATATTTATATATATTTCCCACAGACATAGCCCCGTACCGAATGGTGCGGAGCGCGAGTTCAACTTAGAGTTAGCTCTTATTCTCGAAATGGAAATCTGGTAAATTTTCAAAATACACGAGGGTAAGACGAACACTCACACCTTGACATTGGGCGTGGGTCGTTTGTGCTTATTGTGTATTAGGTTTACCAGAGCCTCCATTTCGGTAAGTGCATTCGACGCCACGCTTTTTTTACTCCTAAAAAATGCGCGTGAATAAGGGCAATTCACCCAAACGGCAACATTGGACCTGTTGCTGTTAGGTTTCACAATGGTCCGATAAAGGAGCCTGTTATGGCTGATTATGCAAACTTTCTTAAAGAAGTCGTAAGGAATTATGCTTGCAGAAAGCGAATCGAAGATATTGAGAGCTATCTCGCTAAGCGCCTGTCGCAAGAATTACATATAAAGTATTTAAAACCTCTGATTACGGAAGTTCCCGCGTTTAGGTCTCTTCCGCATCCTTTTGGAGGAGAAATGAGGAACTGGAGCGTAAATCCTGCGGCGGAAATGCTTGATGTGCATGATTTGGCACAAAGCGTCCTTGATAACGGTAAAGACAGTTCTTTAGTTCAGCTGACGACATATCCCGGTCTGGGAAGTAGGCTGTATCTCGATCCTTTCAATTATTACTATCTCAAGCCCATGGTTAAGGGGCATGAATACAAGCATTTCTTGGCCCATAGCCTCCCGTACAATCTTGCATACATTTACGGTCAGAAGGTGTATAATCATGCTAGGCAATCGGAACAGCAACTGTCCAGAAACGATATTGCCATGAAGATAAAGGCTTGGCTCGACTACAAGTATGATCCGGACTACTCCAGATTTGACTTCATGAAGGACCGTGTGGAAGATTTTGACGAATACTTGGATGACATGGAAAACGAAGAAAATATATATTATGGTTGTCCTAGCATTGAAGAGGAACTTTTCGATGATTACAAGATGTTCATTGACGAAATGGATCTTGAGTGAGGCTTTCTTGCTTGCACTCGCCGTGCATCCTGTCGTGAATCAAAAGGACTCGTCTGCTTGCTGCTATGCGGATGCGCAAAGCGAACGTTCCATCTTGCGCGATTCATCTTTAACAGACGAACAACGAAAAGTCCATTATCAAAAATTACGCTATCTAAGAGACGAAAAACGGAAGAACTCGGCTACGGACACCTCCAGTGTTCGTAACGACAATTCCGCGAGTCACAAAAAGCCTCAAAAATAGCGGTTGCCGTCCTTTTTTTGTCATCCCCGCGATTTCTTTCGTCATCCTCGCGTAGGCGAGGATCTCACTCACGC
>JAFWZN010000128.1 GCA_017522345.1 Clostridia bacterium
AATCGGAAAGGGGAAGCGTTTTCAGTCGCTACGCTTTGTGAAAACGCGCGATTTTGCCGTACATGCCGCCAAAATCGATTGAAAATGGAGAGGGAGTCGCTCCCTCTCCAAACCTCTCCCAAGGGTTTGTTGATGGTCTGAGCTCCCTCCGGGAGGGAGCTGTCAGCGAAGGTGACTTAGGGAGCCTGCGGGCATGAAAAGTATCGTCAAATTGCGGCCAGTTGTTCCCAACACTTGGCTTAAATGCAAAAAGCGCAAGCCCCCGCCCTTATTTATCCATAAAACAATCTGAGGCTGCTGCAAGATTCATGAAATCATTGCGGCAGCCTCAAATTTTTAAAAAATCATTCCCTCAAAGCACTGGGCGGCCATGTAGAGGAACGCGGCGGTTAATACAGGGGCGAGTTTTGCTTTCGGGCCGGTTGACAAGCGGTCGGCGGAGGTGGTAAAGAGGAACGCGGAGGCGGTATAGATCACCATGCCGCTAAGCGCGATTTTAAGGCTTTCGCTTTCGTCCGCATAGCCTGCCAGATACGGCATAAAGAAGAAGGAAGCGAAAGCAAAAACAGCAATCAGAATATAATTGCGCTTTGCGCCCTTGGCGGCGTAATGGTCGATCAAAAGCGCGAGAGACGAAATCAGCGTAAGGTTCGGAATCGTCGCTTTGGGAATCAGAACCTGGGGAAGAAACGTGTGAACCAAAGTGATTGCGATAAGGGAAGCCGTCAAAACGATCATGAGGGCCAGATTTACAAAGTATGATTTATTTTTCATATGATCAGCCTCCCCATGTCGTTGCGGTCGAAGTTGTATCCGCGCCGGTTACGACGGCAACAGCGGAAGAGATGCATTTTTGAACGGTCTTGGAGGTAACGGTAGCGCCGGTGATGGCATCAACCGTTTCGCCCACTTTGGCGTCTGTCGAGGTGTTCAGAAACTGCGAAAGGAATTTATGGTCGTAAAGCGCTTTCTGACCAAGGCCCATCGTCTCGTTCATGTCGCGAACAACCAGACCCGTGACAAAGCCGTCGTTATTCACGCCGACCATCATCACGATTTTTCCGTTATAGCCCTGATGCATGGTTTCGACCACATAGCCGTTTTCCGCCTTGTGAACGGACAAAACGCTTTCATCGTTTCCGGCATAGGGTTCGAATACAAAATTCTCACTGCCCGGAAGAAGCAGGCGCATCATTTTTTCGTGCTCCTTCTGAATGTTTTCCCGCCTCAGATCAGACGTGAAGTACGAAACGGAAAACACCGCAAGGCATGCGACCAACAGCGCAAGAAGCGAAACAAGAATCGTTTTAACGGTCTTCATTTTTTCGCTCCTTTCACTTCTCCAAAGCGCGCGGGGCCGGTATAGCGGTCGATCACCCAAACAAGCGCATTGGCAAGAAGAATTGCATAGGTCACGCCTTCGGGGAAAATGCCGAAATAGCGGAAAAGCACGATGAGCGCGCCGATCAGAGCGCCGTAGATCATTTGCCCCTTCTTGGTGACGGGAGAGGTTGCGTAGTCGGTCGCCATGTAAATCGCGCCCAGCATAAGTCCCCCGGAGAAAAGCGTGTACAGCATCCACTGGGCGGGCGTTCCGGCCCTAAAGAAAATAAGAGAAAGAACCGCGGCCGAAGCCATCACGCAAACGGGAATGCGCCATGAGATAACCTTTCGAACAAGCAGATAAGCAAATCCGATCAAAAGCGCAAGCGCGCTTATTTCGCCGATCGAGCCGGGACAGAAGCCCAGAAACATATCCCAAATCGACTCCTCCGGCAGCGCGGGCATTACCATGCGGTGAAGGGGGGTCGCGGAGGAAACCGCGTCCGGGGCCATGGCATAGCGGGTGATGCCGACAGGGTAAATGAGCATCAAAAACGCTCTGCCCATAAGCGCCGGGTTAAAGATGTTTTGGCCAAGCCCGCCGAAAAGCGCTTTGGCAAACACGATGGCAAATGCGGAGCCCGCCGCCGGCATCCAAAGGGGCGCGGAAACGGGGAGCGTCAGGGCAAGAAGAAGACCTGTAACAATCGCGGAAGCATCAATGACGGTTACGCGCTTTCTCATCATTACGCAATAGAGAAGCTCGGACATAACCGCCGCGCCTACGGAAATCAAAATAATCCAAAGCGCGCGAAAGCCGAATCTCGCCAACCCCACGCCCACAGCGGGAAGAAGCGCGATTACGACGTCCAGCATGAGGCGACTGGTTTTAAAATTTCCGCGAATATGCGGAGAAGAAGCGACTGTCAGGTTCATTTTTCACTCGCCTCCCTGATCATTTTTTTGCCCATACGAAAGGTTTCAACCAGAGGGAGCTTGCCCGGGCAGGTGAAGGCGCAGCTTCCGCACTCCATGCAGTCCATGAGATTGTATCGAATGAGCTTTTCTGCGTCGCCCGCCTTCTGATAGCGGTACAAATACAGGGGCTGAAGCTTCATGGGGCAAACGGAAACGCATTTTCCGCACCTGAGGCACACAGGGTTTTCCGCAGCGCCGTTTACGTCCTTAAGAAGGCACAAAACGGAATTTGTCGCCTTGACGACGGGAACGGAAAGATCCTTCTGCGCAACTCCCATCATGGGACCGCCGGAAATAACGCGCTCGGTTCTATCGTGAAGGCCGCCCGCAATTTCAATCAGATCATGAAAGGGCGTGCCCAGACGCACGATGAAATTCTGAGGCATATGAATCGCTTCGCCCGACACTGTCACGATGCGCTGGGTAATGGGGTAGCCTAAGCGAACGGCGCGATGGATGGCCGCGAAGGTCGCAACGTTGAAAACCGCGCATCCAACGGAGGCGGGGAGCGCGCCTGCCGGCACCTGACGCTTGGTCAGCGCCTGAATCAGCTGTTTTTCGCTTCCCTGCGGGTAGCGGGTGGGCAGAACGGCAATTTCAATCGAGGGGTGATCCTTTAAAAGCGCCTTGATCGCCTTGACGCCCTCTTTTTTGTTATCCTCAATGGCGATCACCGCGCGCGCAGGCTTGATGATGGCCTTCAGAATTTCCATGCCGGAAAGAATCTGATCGGGCGTTCTTCTCAAAAGATAGTCGTCCGCCGTGATGTACGGTTCGCACTCGCAGGCGTTGGCGATCAGCGTGTCCACCCTGCCCATTGCGCCCAGCGCCTTGATGTTGCCGGGGAACGCCGCGCCGCCCATTCCGACAATGCCGGCTTCGCGGATTTTGTGAAGAACCGTGTCCGCATCCAGCGCTTCAGCCGCGCCCGTCATACCCTCGGGCACGATGGAAGCGTCCAAAAAGTCGTTTTCGATCACGACGGACATAACCATCGCTCCGTTCGTGTGCGGACGCGGCTCAACCGCGATAACCTTTCCCGAAACGGAGGCGTGCACGGGCACGCACAAACCCTCGCCGTCGCCGATCTTCTGGCCGCGAAGCACATAATCGCCGACGCCTACAAGGGGTTTACAGGGCGCGCCGATGTGCTGCTGCATGGGAAGCACTGCGATTTTGGGGAGAACTTTTTGAATGTTTATGATTTCGGTGGACATTTCCTTATTGTATTTGGGATGAATGCCGCCGAAGAAAAGGCGTTTCATGGTTCTGTCACCTCATTTACGTTCGAATGAGTTTTTGAAATCCGGGGCTGTAGTGAAGGCTGCTATCAAAATCAATCCAGACGGCTTCCGCGCCCGTTTCCTTCAAAAGCGCCTGTCCCTGATCGAGCGGCAAAAGGAAAAGCGCGGTGGAAAGCGCGTCGGCAAGGCCGGAGTCCTCGCAAACGACGGTAACAGCCCGAAAGTATGCGCCCGGATACAGCGTATCGGGGTCGATTATGTGGTGGTAATATTCATTATTCACCACATATCCCCTTTGATAATCGCCGCTGGTCACAACGCTGCCCTTTGAAAGGTAAATCGTGTGAAGATACTGGTCGGAATCGGGATCCTGAATGCCGATCACCCACTTGGCGCCTTCCTTATTCTTAGGCCCTGTCGCAACGACGTTTCCGCCGACGCTTATAAGAAGCCCCTCGGGCGACTTTTCAGCCACTCTCTGAGCCGCCCAGCCCTTTGCGACTGCGCCCACATCCAAGGACATGGCAGGATCGTTCAAAAACACGGTGGACGCTTGGGTATCGACGATCACCGAATCAAAATCCGTATGCTTTTTGGCTTCAGAAAGCGCGCCTGCATCCGGGAGATAAGCGTTCATGGGATCGTTAATCCCGTCGTTTCTGGCTTCATGCCACAGGGAAAGCACGCTCCCCATGGCGGCGTTTACCCGCCCGTCGGTCAGATCATAATATTTTTTGAGATCAACAATGAGATCGATGATCTTTTTATCCACCTTGACAGGGGCAACGCCCGCGTTGTCGTTCACGGTTTTTAAATTGTTCACCGATTCATAATCGTCGTAGATATCAAAAAGCACATGATATTCGTAGAGTAAATCGTGCACATCCTGCGCCTTTTTCGAAAACGCTTCCTCGCTTTCGGCAAAGCCAACGACGGTTGTCACGGTGTCAAACAGCGAAAGAAACGTAGCGGTATACTGCTTTAGCTCCTTTTTCGCAGCGCAGCCTGTCAGGAGGATGGCAAGAGACGCAAAAATGATAAACGCGCGCTTCATCTTAGTTGGCAGCCTTTGAAATCAATCCCTGGAAGCCGCCGATGGCGATGGTTACGGTAGACGCAAGATCGGCCTCGGCGGGCTTGGTTCCTGCGTCAACGGCAATATTTTTGACCTCGTCAAAGGTCTTTCCGGTTACGTATTTACAGAAGGAGGCGGCCTGCTCGTACCATTCGTACTTAGCTTTACCCCACGCTTTCATGTTGTAGTTTTCCTTGAGCTCGTTCTTAGTAAGGGCGTTTCCTTCGGTTCCGGAAACGATCTGACCCTGCGCGTCAAATGAAACCTTGGCCTGAACGGAGTCGATCACGCAGCTGGTGATCACGCCGCCGTTTACGGTGAGAACGCACGCGTCAACGTCGAGCTCGGTATTTCCGGCCTTGTCGGCAGCCGCGTTCGCGCCCGCTGCGTATGCGGAAGTGATGGCAAGGCGCATTTCGTCGCCGGCCTTTGCGCCGAGATTTTGGGCATTTGCATATGCCTTTTCGATCGCGTCCACGTAGCCGCCAATGTAGATGGTGGCAACGGAGGCCAGATCGGCGTCCTTCGCCTTGCCGGACTCGTTGACCGCGCCGTTTTTGACTTCTTCAATGGTCTTGCCAACGGTGTACTTGGCAAGGGCGTCGGCCTGCTCGTACCACTCGTATTTGCCGGTGACCTTCTTCATGCCGTAATTTTCCTTGAGCTCGTTCTTGGTGAGAATCTGGGCGTTTGTATCGACGATCACCTGTCCCTGATTGTCAAAGGCGATGCTCGCGCCGATGGCGTCGATGATGCAGGAAGCAATTTTTCCATTCTGATCGACGGTTACGGCTGCGACGGATACGTCGTACTTGGCTTCGCCGTTTGCGCCGTCGGCACAGGATTTTGAATCCTTTGCGCTTGCGACGATGGCGAGGCCGGTTTTGAGATCGCCCTCTGCGGGCGCGGGCGTATTTTCATTCTGAACGGGCGCGCCATTCGTTTGGCACGCGCCGGGACAATTGCAGTTGGTGGTGTAAATAACGGGCGTGCCCGTGCATGCGGAAACGGTGAGAGCAACGAAAACGAGAACGAGGAAAAGGGATAGCTTTTTCATGTGGTCGTTCCTCCAATTTGATATTGACTGCGGACGCCTCATCCGCCTGGTCACGTTTTTATTGATTCGACTTTGTCAAGCGCGCCGATTACGCCCGAAGACAAAAGCCCGGTCAGAAATCCCGTAAACAGGGAAATCGCCAGAAGATACATAAGATATGCGCCGATGTAAACGGAATTCATCAAAATCATCGCAGCGGCAATCTGCCCGATGTTGTGCGCCGCCGCGCCCAGTATGCTTACGCCGTATACGGAAAAAACAGGAACGCGCATTGCGGCAATCATCACCCCCATCGCAAGCATTCCGCCAAAAAGCGAAAACATAAGCGACGTCACGCTGCCTGAAAAAAACGACGCAAGCACGCATCTGACTATCAGAATCGAAAACGCGTATTTTGCGCCAAGCAAATAAAGCGCCGCAAGACTTACAATATTCGCAAGGCCGATTTTTACGCCGGGGAGGGGAATGACAAGCTGCAGGGGAAAAAACCTTTCCATATAAGAAAGCGTCAGCGCAAGCGCCAAAAGCGCCGAAGTCAGGGTGATCGCACGCGTCCTTTTCATATCGCTACCTCACCACAAAATCCACTTCGTCAAATTGTGTGATTCTGACCTCCACGCGATTGGGAAGGCAAAAAGCGCTGCGTCCGGCGGAGGAAATCCACCCGGTGTGCACGCAGTCCGCGCCCGGACAATTGCTTTCAATAATCGCGGCTCTGCCGTCTTGAATGGAAATCTTGTTTCTGTATTCCCCGTCCACGAAAATGGTTCTGTCTTCCGTCAGGGAAAATACGTGAATTCTTTCTCCGTCTTTGAAGATTTCAACGCGGCCGCCTCCCGCATCCGTCTTGGGAACAAACAAAATATATGACAGAACAATCAGAAAAACAACGACCAGAACCGCAGACATATCGCCCTTTTGAAACGAAAGCCGCATATTTCTCTTCATGCATATCTCCCATATTAAACATGCTTTTTTATATTTTATAATATTTTTGCTCTTATTTCAACATGAAATTCTATTTGAGGAATACAAATTCCTCGAATTCAAACAGCGGCTTGTGGGTAAAATATCCTCTCATCCAGTCATACGCCGTATCCCTGAGCGTGCAGACAAAATAAAGCGCGTGGCGGCCGGTAACGGGCTTCACCTTGGCTTTGTATGATCCGTCGTGCGTGCCGATTTCGATAACGCCGATTTGTTCGCCTTTATCAGGATCGTCCAGCATGACTTTAACAATCGTATTAGCGCCCATACCTCGAACCTTCATTGAAAGCGTCATAGGATCAGACGTATAATCCTCTCCAAAATCAAAATACTTGTATCCGATAACCGCGCCCTCGGTAATCTGCGCAATGACGCGTTCAAAAACGTCCTTTTCGGCAACAAAGCAGCCGCCCTTTAACACGCATGCAATCTCCGCGGGCGTAATTTTGTAGGGATTGAGCGCTTCCTCAAAGCCGAGCGAGGTCATTTCAACGGGCGGAATCGTGCCATCTTCAAGAATTGTGATTTTTTCCACGCACGCGCGGCGCGACATGATGGTGTTGTTCGTCATCCTGTGATAGAAAACGTACCACTCGCCGTTTATATTCGCAATCGAGCCATGGTTGTTTCCGGCAGGATAGTCCACGCCGTTATCAATAATGTAGCCGCGATAGGTAAACGGGCCCCTCGGGGAAGACGCCGTTGCATATGCAAGCCTGCTTCCCTTGCGCGGCGAATAGATAAGATAATAGGTGTCGCCGATTTTTCTGGGCGAGGACGCCTCAAAAAAGCGTCTCTCCTCGGGCACTTCCTCCCTGTCGTCGATCACGGGAGCAATATAGCTTCCGGGAATGATCGTCTTCATATCCTTTGGGTCCAGCTCGTTCATGTGCGAATTCGTAAAACCGTAATACACATACACGCGCCCGTCGTCGTCCACCAAAACGCCCGCGTCGTTGAAAATGCCGTCGTCTCCAACCGATTCGTTTTCGCCGTACACATACTTGCTTAAAAGCCTGAACGGCCCCTCGGGCTTGTCCGACACGCCGATTGCGCCCTTCGATCCGACAATATAGGCATACAAATAGTATTTCCCGTCCTTTTCGATCACATCCGGCGCATACAGTTCGTTTTCCGTCCAGTCCACGTCGCTTTTGCGCGCGCCGTCGCGCGTTCGGAAGCTGTCGCCGTGGCACTGCCACTCGTTCAGATTGTGAAGAGGCGCAGACCACACCTTTAATTTAAAATCACAAAACGCTTGTCCCGCCGCGCGGTCGTGCGAGCCGTACAAATACACGCGATCCCCGAACACGCGCGGTTCGCCGTCGGGAATATATTCCCACAGAGGCAGAATGGGATTGGGCATGAACGCACCCTCCTAATCAAGATCTGTTTTTATCATAGCACACAAGGATGCAAATTTCAATCAACAAAAAGCGGAACAAAAGCGAAAGGAACGGCACACAGGCCGTTCCCTACGAAAAAAAACGTATCGTTTTGAAGATAATCCAAGGATCTATGTGTAAACCATATTGCCCATGACAGAAACCCGTCCCAATTCAAGCATTCTTAGTCGCGAAGCGCTTCACTCGCCGCAGGCGAACTTCACCTGCCCGCAGGGCGGACTTCACTTAAGAAATGCGCACGCATTTCTTAAACGCTTACTCCTCCACGCCCTCGTCGTCGTCCTCCGCATCGGGATCCATGGGCGCGGTGATCAGGCCGCCGGCGAATTCCTCGCGGATGGTTTTGTCGATAAAGTCGTAGATTTCGGGGTTTTCCTTTAAGAATTTGAGCGTATTTTCTCTGCCCTGACCGATGCGGTTTCCGTTATAGGAATACCATGCGCCGGACTTTTTGATAAGCTCTCTTTCGACGGCGAGCTCCAAGAGGCTCGACGCCTGAGAAATGCCTTCGCCGAAAATAACGTCCACCACGCAGCTTCTGAAGGGCGGAGCAACCTTATTTTTGACAATTTTGATCTTAGTGCGGTTGCCGATGACGGTGGTGCCGTCCTTGATGGGCTCGCCCTTTCGGATATCAATGCGCACGGACGCATAGAACTTGAGCGCCTTGCCGCCGGTGGTAACCTCGGGATTTCCGTAAACCACGCCCACCTTTTCGCGCAGCTGGTTGATAAAGATGGCAGTGGCGTTGGTTTTGTTGATAATGCCGGCAAGCTTTCTGAGCGCCTGGCTCATAAGTCTCGCCTGAAGACCTACATGGCTGTCGCCCATGTCGCCTTCGATTTCCTGTTTGGGAACGAGCGCGGCGACGGAGTCGATAACCACGATGTCGATCGCGCCGGAGCGGACGAGCGCTTCGCAGATGTCCAGCGCCTGCTCGCCGTTGTCGGGCTGCGCGACATACAATTCGTCAATATCAACGCCCAGCGCCTTGGCATACACAGGGTCGAGCGCGTGCTCCGCGTCGATGAAAGCGGCGGTGCCGCCCTTTTTCTGGGCTTCGGCAATCGCATGAAGCGCAACGGTCGTCTTACCGGAGGATTCCGGGCCGTAGACCTCAATGATTCTGCCGCGCGGAAGACCGCCAACGCCCAGAGCAATGTCCAGCTGGAGGCAGCCGGTGGAGATGACCTCGATGTTCATCTTATCCGCCGCGTCGCCCAGCTTCATGACCGAGCCCTTGCCGAAATCCTTTTCTATTTTGCTCAGCGCAACCTCAAGCGCGCGCTTTTTTTCTTCGTCCGAACGGGACTGCGCTACCAGATTTTTTTCCGCTTTGCTCGCCGCCATTTTATAGCCTCCGTATTGATAGCAATATTGTGTGAAGGATGTGCGCCGCCGATTTGTCCAAAGGCCTTCCCTTTGGCAAAGCCCGGACGGATGAGGTGGAAACGGTATTTGATCTTAGCCGATTAAAAGATCAGATTCGTTTGGCAAACACCTCATCAGTCGCCTTACGGCGACAGCTTCCCCTCAAGTAAACGATGATTTAATGAGGTGGTACGATGGCGAATGAATTTTTCGTCAGATGCAATTGCAAAAATCGAAGGTTTACTGGAGGTAAATCGAGATTTTTGCGAGCAGCAGATGGCGGAAAAGGCATCGCC
>JAFWZN010000129.1 GCA_017522345.1 Clostridia bacterium
AATCGGAAAGGGGAAGCGTTTTCAGTCGCTACGCTTTGTGAAAACGCGCGATTTTGCCGTACATGCCGCCAAAATCGATTGAAAATGGAGAGGGAGTCGCTCCCTCTCCAAACCTCTCCCAAGGGTTTGTTGATGGTCTGAATGCCGCCTCCCGGCATTGGGAAGCGTTTTTTGTGTGATACAGTACACTCAGCTTATATGCGGAGGATATTTATGCACGATATCATACTTTTAGGAGGATGGGTCATAGACGGAACAGGCAAAGCCGCATACAAGGCGGACGTGGCAGTAAGGGACGGGCGCATTTCCAAAATCGGAAGCTTAGAAAAGGATTATGCACGCGTTTATCTTGACTGCGCAAACCTGATCGTCTCCCCCGGCTTTATCGATTCCCATGCGCATTCGGATACATCCTTTCTGAAAGATTCCTCCTGCGCTTCGAAGCTTTATCAGGGAATCACAACCGAAATTACGGGTCAATGCGGCTCAAGCCCGTTTCCCTCCTTAAAGGAAAAGCTGGACAAAAACAACCCCTGGCATTTTGAAAGTTTTTCGGATTTTGTTTCCGCGTTTAAAAAAAGCGACTGCTCTATGGCGACCAATCAGGCGATTTTGGTCGGCCACGGAAGCCTTCGCGCGGGCGTTATCGGCTATGAGAACAGAGAAGCAACCAAGGACGAGCTTGAAAAGATGAAAGCTCTCTTAAGGCGCGATCTTGCCGAAGGCGCATGGGGCATGTCCCTGGGGCTTGAATATTCGCCGGGCTTTTTTGCGGGGAAGAACGAGCTTTCAGCGCTTTCATCCATCGTCAGGGAATTCGGCGGCCTTGTTCCCTGCCACATGCGCAACGAGGGGCTTGAAATTGGCGCAGCGATCCGTGAGCTTGTATCCATCGGCAAAGAAACCGGCGCGCACGTTCACATCTCGCATCTCAAGCTGGATCATTTCCGCATGCACGGACGCGCGGAAGAAGTTTGGAAGCAGATTGAGGGCGCAAGAAACGACGGCGTGAACATCACATGCGACATGTATCCCTTTCTCGCTTCCTGCACGGACCTCACCATCCGCTGTCCCAAATGGAGCCAAGAGGGCGGAAACAAAAAGCTCATTGAGCGCTTAAAGGGCGATGAACGACAAAAAGTTGTAGAAGGAATCCGCGCCCACTACCTTAACGCCGAGCGCGCCGAAACCTGTCTTTTTGCAGACGACGGCGGGCATTTCCCGGAAATTGTGGGAAAGACGCTAAGATATGTCGCGGAGGTTATTCTGAAAATCCCGGACTACGCCGAAGCCGCGGCGGAGGTTCTCATACGCACAGACGCGGAGGCGGGCTGTATCTTTTTCGTGATGAATGAATCGGACATGCTCACCTTTCTTCAAAAAGACGTGTCCATCGGCTCCGACGGCTGGGCGCTTTCGGGCGATGCCAACATCGTAAAAACCAAGCCGCACCCTCGCTCCTACGGCGCAATCACGGAATTTTTGCGCCTCGCCCGAGAAAAAAACCTTTGCTCCATCGAGGAAGCCGTTCGCAGAGTGACAAAAAAGCCCGCTCAAATGATCGGCTTTACGGACAGAGGCGAACTCAAGGAGGGCTTTGCAGCCGACGTCTGCGTGTTTGATCCAAACGAAATCGCGCCCACAGGCACATATCTGGAACCCGTTCGTCTGTCAAAAGGCGTTAAGCACGTCATCGTTAACGGCGAAATCGCATTAAAAGACGGCGTTCAGACGTCCGTTCGCGCAGGAAAATTTCTCAAAAAGAGATAGACGTTCCACAAAAAAAGGGGCTGTTGCAGAAGCAAAAAATCTGCAGCAGCCCCTTTTCGCGTGCCATAAACAGGCAGAAAACTTTACCAATCATCATTTAAGCAGGAGAGAAATCTGTCTACAGGCAGAAAAAAGCAGACATAGAACAAAGCCA
>JAFWZN010000019.1 GCA_017522345.1 Clostridia bacterium
ATATATTGATTATTATAATAACACGAGAATCCAACTCAAAACAAAATGGATGCCTCCCTCCAAATTCAGGGAAACATCCATGATGATATACTAATTGTTCAATTCATACGTCTGTGTCCAGAATACTGGGTACATATCATTCAAAGCTGCCAAGCAGTTTATCTGACGGAAGGGATTAAGGTGAAAACATGAAGGGAAAGCATCTTCTTAAAAGCATACTTTCAATCGCTTTGTGTGTAATTATGACGCTCGGATTCGGTGTTCAAGCGCAGGCCGAGGACGGGGAATGGCTTTTGACATACTTCCCGCAAAAACAGCGCATTCTGAGCCGGACTCCCTCCGCGCTCACCAAAAAACCATCCGCTTTGTGATTTTCAAAGCGGATGGTTTTTATGAGTTTCTTCCTATTATAATATGAATAATTTTTTCCTGCCCTTTGTCATCCGGCGGAATTTTCCGTCATTTGAGAAGCTCCTTCGCGACCGGCCACGCATCGTCCGGATAGAACTGATGTCCGCCGTTTCCGATTACCAAATGACAGTTTCCGTTTTTTCCCATGCTTTCGTAGGCGCTCTTAATCGTCTCAAAGCTTTTCTTCACGCCCTCCAGCGGGAAGATGGGATCTTTTTCGCCGCAAACCAGCACAAAAGGTCTGGGCGCGATCAGAACGCCCAGATCGCCCATGTTGAAATATCTGCGGATGCCGGGAATGTAATTGCAGGGGCAATGGTTCATCGCGATGATGGAATCGTCATACGTGCAGACCGCGCAGGAGGGCATCGCCAGATGGATTCTTTCGTCCAAGCAAGAGGCGTAAAACGTAACCGTACCTCCGCCCGAATTGCCCATCAGGATGATTTTTTCACTGTCGATATACGGCGTCAGCTCCTCCTCAATCATGTCGATTAAGCGCATAACGTCCCACACGCGCTCGCCGATGGCGGTTCTGCCCAAAAGAAGCGACGGCATGGCGGCGTTTTCCACGCCTCCGACACACGCGGGCGCGCCGCTTTCGGAGGAACCGCACTGACCCATATAGCGCTGCTCCATCGCGATTGCGTAAAAGCCTTCCTTCACGGCTCTCACTGCGAAATCACGTCCGCCGTCGATCAATCCCTGATCCCTGGGAAATTTCGTCTCGCCCAGCGAAATGTGCATACCTGTGGAATGACCCTGAAGGCAAATCGCGACAGGGCGCGGTCCCGTAGCGTTGTCCGGCGCCAGAAGGACGCAGGGTACATAATAGCCCGGCTCGCTCTGAAACGTAAAATCGTACTGAGTATAGCCATCGCACACCTTTTCACCCGTGATTCTGAAATGCGCATGGCACTCCCCGAGCGGAAGCCCCAGAAGCTCCATAAGCTTTTCTTTGGCCTTCTTTTGCCAGGAAAGAACATCCATACCCTTTTCATACGCCATGGCGGGTTTCATTTCGCTTGTGAGTTTTCGAATATAGTCAACGCTTTTCATATTTTTCTCCCTCGTCGTGATTTCTGTTTTTGCTTATTCATTCCTTCACGCCGCGCGCGATCATGGTGACGGAAACGGTCGTGTCCCATTCCTTTTCGCCGGACAGATATTTTTGAATCCGGCGGTCGTATTTCTGATTGGCAAGGCGCGTCATTTTGGCGATTTCTTCCTTCGGATACCATCTGTGCATCGCGCCCGCAGGCGCGCCCGGACCGCAGCCGATTTCAAGAATTCTAAGCTGTTTTTCGCGGTCGAGCTGAAACGCATTTACAAACTGCTCAAAAAAGCAATCGTCAAACCGAAGAACCCGGGATGAATACAGCGTGTTTATGCCCTGCACAAATCTGGACCAGTTTACATTCTAAAACAAAGCATCATAAAGCTGTTCACCTTTTTTTCGGTTTCATTATATGGCGAAAGCAGGCAGCTGTCAAGCAACCTTAACGATAAAGCGCTTTCATCTTAAAGAAGAAGCATCCTCCCCGATTCATCCCATTGACCGGCAATTTCATTGCGTGTATAATAAAAACAGCTTCTCTTTTCAAAGCTGCCAGGCAGTTTATCTAACGGAAGGGATTAAGGTGAAAACATGAAGGGAAAGCATCTTCTAAAAAGCATACTTTCAATCGTTCTGTGTGTGATCATGACGCTCGGATTCGGCGTTCAAGCGCAGGCCGCAGAGGATGGCGATTGGCTGTTGACATCCTTCCTGCTTTCTTTGATGGAGGAGTATGGGCTGTATGACACAGATGAGCTTCTCCAACTGATGGATGCAGACAGCGTTCAGGAATTGTACGAAAGATACGCCAGTGATTCGTCTTTCTACGGTAACTACGATTACGACGACAGCGTCGCCTATTATGACGACGAAGGCTATGCGATCTATCTGGATGAACGAAGCGGGTTTTATTACGGCCTGTATGAAGACGATTCCGCCTACATCACAGGATATTATGGGCTTGACAGCGGTAAAAATGTCGATTTGATGATTCCCGCAGTCGTCGAGGGCTATCCGGTGTACGATGTTTTTGAATACGCCTTTCAGGATGCATCCGGCATTTCGTCCGTAACTCTGCAGGAAGGCATTGTGCGCATTAGCTACGGCGCGTTCATGGGCAGCGATATACAATCTCTCACATTGCCGTCGTCTCTGATGTATATAGAATACGACGCGTTTTCCGGCTGCAATTCCCTTAAAAAGATTGCCTTCTCGGAAGGCCTTGAATACATCGGCGAATGTGCGTTTCTGGATTGTACAAGCCTTGAGGAGATCATTTTGCCCGACAGCCTGACCGAAATAGATTATGTCGCCTTTGCCGGCTGCACTTCCTTAAGACGGGCAAAGCTGGGCGCGGGCCTTTCAACAATAACGGGCAATATTTTCTCGTTTTGTCCGTCGCTGAATACCCTTGAAATTTCTGCCGGCAACCGCCATTTTGTAAACGAAAACGGCCTTTTAATCAATAAAACCACTCAAACGCTTCTTCGATACGACGCATCCGTGCGAAACGAAACGTCGTTTACCGTTCCGAACGGCATAAGCGTTATCGGAGAAATGTGCTTTGCAAATGCACAGACGCTGAAAACGGTAATCCTGTCTCACAGCGTTCGCGTTCTGGAGGATTACGCGCTCTGGGGCTGCGTCGGAATGTCGCAGATTTATCTCGGCTGCGTGGAAGAAATCGGACATAACGCGGTAAACGCCAACAGTATGCGCGAGGTCGTTCTGCCGGATACGCTTTGTTGGATGGATTCACAGGCGTTTTGTCTGCGTTCGATCGCCGCTGATATTGGCGGCGACCGCTACGCCTATGTAACCCCCGGCACGCAGGCCTATGAAGACGCGGTTACAAACGGATTTGTCGTCCTTTCGAAAAGCGAATATCAGCCGCCTCAAACGGGAGAAGGCGTCAATCTTCTGACCGGCGAGCCCTTAGGGGCTGTTTTGCCTGAGCTATGCGCCCACAACACAGCCGGATTCAATCAGATCGTGTACAGCGAGCATCCGCATACGCAGGCGCAATGCTCTGTATGCGGCGAGCAGCTTTCAAACACGCCCGATAAAATCATAGAGTTATCCTCGTGCAATCAGTGCTTTTCAAAGGATGGCTATTATCACGACAGAGCCGTCGCCATGGCGCAGCTCGCTTCCTCCACATATGATATGACCGGCCACGGAAGCGGCGTCAATCGCCTGGAAATCGCTGATGACCGCGGCGCCTTCACGCTTCCCTCGCAGAAATCCGTGACGGAATCGCTGATCCTCGTATCCCAGACGGCGGACGGAGGGCTGGTTCTGACAATCTCCTTTGAAGGTTCCCGCGACCTGATTGACGATTGGCTGCGCAATGCAGCCGCCGTTTCCTTAAACGGAATTCATCTGGGCGTATTTCACGCGCTGAACAGATTCCTTGAAGAGAACGCCAAAAACCAAATTGAAGTTGAGCTTGATATTTTAAACGGAAAATATACCGTTGAACAACTGCTTGAAAAGGTTAAAGAAAACCCAAATGCGCATCTGCGTCTCACGGGGCACAGCTACGGCGGAGCCCTCGCGCAGGCGTTTACCCATTACGCTGCAGATAAGCTCAAAATTCCCCTTGAACGAATAGAAACCTATTCGTTTGCATCGCTTGTGCCGTTCAGCCATGAATTTGTGCTTCAGCATCCCGAGTATGCCGACGCCGCCATATACAATTATGTAAACGACGAGGACATCGTACCCTGCGTCGGCGTAACCTCAGAACAGCTGCTTTCTACCTTCCAAAATTCAAAAAATCCCATCAAAGCAGCCATCGCATTCCGTTCGGCGCTGTCTGCAGCGGCTGAATCGCTGGACGAAAATGCAGTCAACCTGTTCACTGGCCTAAGCGACAACACCAATCATGCCTCAAGCGTATGCACCGCCGGTTTTACGCTGGCCGGATCCTACATTGGAAAGATCATCTATCTTGACAAGACGTTTGCCGCCGGCCATTGGCACGACAGCCGCACCTATCTGGCGCTGGTTAAAGCAACCGAAAACCCGCAAGCCGCCGATGCGCTCACAATCTTAAAGCTGTTCTCCGGCGATGTTAAGAAGGCGCAGGCAGAGTTTGAATCTCTGTACGAATCTGTGGACAACGCCTACAACATCGCAATACAGCACAAGGGCAGCTGGTATCTGATCGACACCGTGCCGAAGGATCTTAACTATATCGAGCTTATCAATCGCTGGGACGAGATCAAAAATGAATACTGCACAAAGTATGACGCAAGCGACATAAAGCTTCTTCCCGACAAATACAGCGTGATCGGTTTTGCCTTTAATTCTCCGCCCGCCGGCGACGTAATGTATAAAACGATCAACGGCGTAATGGTATATCCCTTATACGGCGAAAAGCTTTATGACAAAAGCTACTTTGAAAAGTGGGTAGAAACTCGTTTAAATGAATACTCGCAGATTGTCAAGCTCGAACAATTGACCGAGGAAGAACGGGAAATTGTCGATCAATACCTTTTCTTGCATAAGGCTGTGGACTCGCAGTACAATATTGCCGTCCTTTGGGACGACAGCTGGTATTTGATCGACAGTGTGCCGGGGGAATATAACTATTTTGTCCTCGTCGAACAATGGGCCGATCTTAAGGAAGAATACTGCGCGCGCTTCAATGCGGATAATATGAAACTCATTCCCGACAAATACTGTCCGATCGGCTTCGCCGCCTATCATTCGCCGCCTGCCGGAGACGTGCCGTATGAGACCGTCAACAGCGCAAAGGTATATCCGTTAAACGGCAAAAATCTGTATGATATAGACTTCTTTAAAAAAATGGTGGAAGATCGCACGGATGCATATTATCCCATCGTCAATTCGTAATCAATCCGACATGCGCCTATGCATAAAGCAAGATCCTTCGCAAAAGATACGAAGGATCAGACCATCAACAAACCTCTGGGTGAGGCATGGAGAGGGAGCGCACTCCCTCTCCATTTTCAATCGATTTTGGCGGCATGTACTTAAGAATCGCGCGTTTTCACAAAGCGCAGCGACTGAAAACGCTTCCCCTTTCCGATCCCCGCCCGGAAATCCCGCAGGATTTCAGGAAATCGGCCCCTCTCATCAAAAAAGGCACTTTTTTGATGACTTGGATCTTGTTTTATGCAGAAATTTTATCTGCTTCAAGGTTCATCGGGAAAAGCGAAAAAAATCTCCTTCAGCTCCTGCAGCGATCCGATCTGATTATCCGCAATCCCATCTCCGAGCGCTCCGGGCTGAAACCTTGAAAGCCCCTTTTTCATCCACACGGTTTTCATGCCCAAAGCCTTTGCCGGAAGCATGTCGTTATCCAGCCGGTCGCCGACCATGATGCCTTCACCGGCTTTGCACCCCGCGCGTTTCAACGCGATTTCAAAAATCGCCTTGTCGGGTTTTGCATATCCGACTTCCGCAGAAGATACAATCACATCGAAAAACTGCCGCAGGCCCCACGCCTCCAGTCGGTTTACCAATCCGGGATTTTGGTTTGCGATAATGCCGAGCCGAAAGCCTCTTTCACGCAGAACCGCAAGCGTATCATACGCGTCCGGATACGGAATTTCATCCTCCGAATGCCAAGGCGTTTTGTTTAATCCAAAATGCCTGATCGCTTCAGAATCTCCGTCCAGCCCCTGCCGGGCAAAATCAAGGCGGGCTTTATCAAATTCTTGAAAGGTGATATTTGTCCCGGAAATCATATCATAAATCCGATGCTCATACGCTTTTGCTTCATCCACAAGCGTCGAGCCGATATCGAAGAAAATCCATTTTGGTTTCATTTGCTTTCCTGTCCTGATTCCTTTCAGGACGCGTCCTCCTCCATCTTTTTTGCAATATTCGAAAAACGCTTTCCGCTCTTTATATTCTCTTTTGAAAAAAAACGGTCTCTTTCAAGGTTTTGATTTATTTTACGCCTTCTTTCTGCTATAATCAAAGTATCGTTTCTTCATCTGAAAGGGGGAAAGCATATGCGCCGTTTTCCGATTGGCTTTTGGAATTATCCGTCCATTGATTCAATGGAGGTAAGCGAAGTAAAGCTGTGGGCCGACTGCGGAATGACCGTCACCATGAGCCCTACCCTGCCCATACGGGAGGACGCAATTAAAAAGCTTCAGGAAATGCTTGACGAATGCACAAAATACGATCTTCGCCTGATCATCCGCGATCCCAGACTTTCATGGGACGGCGCGGCGGACGACCCCGAGGGGTACCGTGAAAAATTCCGCGTTTGCATGCGTGAGTTCGGCCATCATCCGGCGACTTACGGCTTTTTTGTGGGCGATGAACCGTCTACGGCCAAGCAATTCCGCGATTGCGAAGCCGCGCTTCGCATTCAGAAGGAAGAAGCGCCCCGTCTGACCGGCTTTTTGAACTTTCTTCCCTACTGGCCCGGCATGGAAAAAGACGTCTTCGGCGGAAAGGATTTCAGCGCATGGGCGAAGGATTTTGTCTCTCATTCCGATTGTAAGATGATGTCCTACGACTGCTATACGCAGCTGAACCCCGAAGAGGAAGGCGTCGATCGGTATTTTCTGAACCTGAACAAATTCATGAAGGCTTCCAAGGCTGCCGGCGTTCCCCTGTGGACGACGCTTTTGTCCGTCGGTCATTTCCGCTATCGCGTGCCCACAGAGGACGACCTTCGCTGGCAGTTCAACACTGCCGTCGCATCCGGCTGCAAGGGCATTCACTGGTTTTTCTTCTATGGACAAAATTACAGAAACTACCGGGGCGCGCCCATCAACCACTACGGCGAAAAAACCATCGCCTACGAATGGATGAAGCTGCTCCACCGCACTTTCTTAGACGAACACGCTTCCTTAATGAGCGCGCTCACGCACATAGAAACCTATCACACGCAAAAAGCCTACGGCGAATATGCGCTTTTTCACGAAAACGCGCACGCATATATAAAAACCATGGAATCCCAGCACAATGTGCCCGGCATCATCAGCTTTTTTGAGGATGAAAACGGAAAGGAATACATCGCTATCGTGAACAACAGCCCGTTTGAAAGCGACCTTTTCACCCTCTCCATTTCAAAACAGGCGTCCCGCGTTTTCCTCATCCACAAAAACGGCAAATACGAAGAAGACATGCGTTCTTCCCATCACGACGCCATCTTCACGGAAACAGACGCCTCTATTCAAGCCGGCGTATACCTCGCCCCGGGCCAAATGGAGATTTTCCGCATTGAAACATAAAACGCCGTCTCCCGCTCAAATTCCTCATCATACCACTTTTTGATTTTGCCCGCCTCTTATCGCTCGTCCTTATGCGCATCCAGCCATTTTTCTCTGTTCGCCTTCGCTTCTCCCTCCGTCAGCGGCTTTTCGGGATAGCCGGAGGTGGGCAGAAGCTCGCTTCCTGCGACAAGAGGGTTGGTGCAGGCATTGTCGAAGCGGTATTTGTCCCTTTCTTCCTTTTTTCTGAAATCGGGAATTTCCATCTTTTTGTTTCCGTTCAGGATCGAGCGGAAGGCGAAAATGCCGCAAAGGCTCATATCAACCGCACTGTACACATCAATCGCCCACTCGCCTTCGGGCTTTCCCAGAATTTTCTGGATAAAAAAGTGCGTGGGATAAAAATCGCTGCCGCCGTGGGTTGTCATGCCGCTCTTTTTCGCAAGGGACGCGGAAACGAATTTTTTCGGCTTGTACACCTTGTTCTCTCCATGGCAGGTTCTTTCGCCCTCTCTGTACAGGCGCACCTTGCCGCCCTGATCGCTGCCGAGGTATCCTTTCGTGGCATAAACCTTATAATCCGTGTGCGCGGGTTCAAGCTTCAAGGGCCCATGGATGCTTTTGACCATTGCGCCATTGTCCAGCGTCACCATTTCAATGCCGCTTGCATGGCCTCCGGCGTGACCGAGCCTGTAAAATTCGTCAATCGGCGGATTTTCAAAGCCCACAACGGAAACCGGCCGCCGGCCCGTGATCATCATCACCGGTCCCAGCGAATGCGTGCAGTAAAAGGTCGGATAAATATGGTTGCGCCAATGATCCTTTTCACCGTAGGTGATATCCAGCCAGATGCTCGCACAGTCGTGCACATAATCGCACTCGGCATAGGTCACTTCGCCGATGGCGCCTTCCTTGTATCTGCGCCACATTTCAAAGGTTTGATCCATATAGCAATAGTTTTCGGCATAGGCGTACACAAGCCCGGTTTTCTCCACGGTTTCAATCAGCTCCACCGCCTGCGCAAGCGTTTCGCTGGGCAAAACCTCGCTCATCACGTGCTTTCCGGCATTGAGACAGCGGATGGCAAACGTTGCATGCTCCGTCGCATAATTCGCAAGCACAACCGCGTCCATATCACAGCGAATAAAATCATCAAAATCCGTAAAGCACTTTATCTCAAGCCCCGCCTTTAGGGCGTTTTCCTTCGCCGTTTTAAGAAGCGGTTCATACTTGTCGCACACCGCAACGAGCTGAGCATCCGGATGATTGAGCAAAATTTGTATCATCGCATTGCCTCTTGCCCCGCCAAATACGCCGATTCGCAGCCTACACATTTAAATACCCCCGTTCAAAAAATATTGCGCGCTTCACAATAATTATGCTCATATAGAAATCAAATCTGATTTGTCGAAATTCCATTTCCAAGCGCTTTGAGCCCATGCATAAATGGACATTTTTATATATCACAGGGACGGTTCCTGTGATATATCTATGCACGCTGAATGCTATTGCAGCCGATACTAGCGAGTCTGCTCAGCTGTCGCATAGCGAAACCCTTGTCTTTTAATTCGGAAATCATATCAAAAATCCGATGCTCATGCGCTTTTACTTCATCCACAAGCGTCGAGCCGATATCAAAAAATCCAGCTTTCCATCATTAATCTCTCTTTTTCATACAGGATGTTCTAAGCGGTCCGTCAGGCGTGGGACAAAATAAAGTCAACAATCGGCTGGTTGTCTTTGATCAGTCCATGGGGATGATGGCCGCGGTAGGGAATAGCAATTTCTTTTAAAAGTCCGCTTCCCTCCATCGCCTCCGCCAGCAGCCTTCCGTTTTCGTTATAAAGAACCGTTTCGTCTTCCTCTCCGTAAACCATCAGAATCGGTATAGCATGCTCGCGCAGAGAATCCGCATACGAAATCGGATGCTCGTTCCATCCGGCAAGCTGATAATGCTTGATTCCGGGATATGCAAACACAAATTCCTGATTCCATATGCGATCGCACACAGGATTTCCGTATTTTCCCGGAATACTCAAAAAATTCATAACCGGCGCGTCAATAAACATGCATTTCACAAGCTCCGGATAAAGGCCTGAAAATTTCACCGCATATCCGCCTCCGCAGCTCATGCCAACCGGCACGCACTTTGAATTCAATCCATATACACAAGAAACGTGCTTCACAAACCGCGCCTTCGCCGCACACTCTTCCTGCGTCGCCCAGCGGTTATGATTTTTCACATACGCCAAATGAAACCCCTGCTCCACCAGCCTCAGTTCCACATCAGGAAACGCATCCCAGTATTCGGTTTTCAAAAGCCAAGGACGGCCTTCGCGCGCCGCCTTCGGAAAAACAACAATCGCCTCGCGCTCTTCAAACATAAAGCGCTCCATCTCAAACCCATGCCAGCTCTCTTTCACAAAAAGCATCCCTTTCTATAAAGCACACATTCATTTTTAATGGCTTGAATCTATGAAAACCCTTTTCCCCATTGTAATACTCGCTGAATTTCCTTTCCCAAGCTCTCATTAAACCGATGGATCGGCTCAATCAGCGTTTCGGCAAAATCAAATACCGATGGATCGGCCTTCGCGTGCAAAGGATTTTTCCTCACCATCAGCGCATACAAAAGCGCCTCCTCATCAGCGCACAGGTGATTTTCAATCGCCCATTCGGCGGCTTTGGTTTTTGAAATGATCTTCCCGGTTCGAAGCGTGCAGATGCACCGAGCGATATCAAGCATCCAGCCAAAGGTGTAAAGACTGCGCCCGGTTGTGTGCGCAAAATCCCGGATCGTCTCATGATGGCGCCTTACGCCCTCTATCAGTTCGGAAAATGCAGGCCTTTCAATCTGCTCCCGGATATCCTTGCCGTACAGATGAACGCCGCTTTCCCTAACCTGCGTTCTGCAAAACGCGTCCAGCGTATAATGATTGCAGATTCTCTCCCCGCTCGTACCCCAGTAAACCGCGCATCCGGGGCGATTTTTTAAAAACATATCCATTGAAAGCATGCCGCCCTCAAACAAGCGGTAATAGGGATTGCCCGGGTTTTCTTTTAATAAATCCTGCCTGAGATGCAAAAGCGCGCCCGCCTGATTCTCGTTTATCTCCTTTTCCGTGAGCACAACAAGGTCGATGTCGCTCCAGCCAAGCCGAAAATCCTCCATCACAGAAGATCCATACATGTATATGGAAGGAGCGCAGGGTGCAAGAATTTCCGAAATCGCCCGAACCATACAATTGACAGCCATCTGACGGGCTTTTCCTTCACATCCTTCGGGAAAGAGAACATATTTCTGATTGGGATATCCCATTTCCATAATCAATTCACTTGGAATGAACCCATATTTTTCATATAAAGCCCTTGGCGCGCGTCCCTTCTCGTCCTCCGCGCGAAACGTTGAAACCGATATCTCCCTCGTCCGATCCAGATTCTTAAGCGCCTCGTCCATCAAAGCCGAAGCAGCTCCGCGTCTTCTGTAATCCTGCGAAACCGCAAGACAGCAGATCATGTTGTGTCCGCGCGAAAAAAGCATAACGCCAACGATCTCATTATCCGCCTTCACACAGATCGCTTGCCGCTTGCCCATGAATTTCAGAACCATGCTTCTGTAATCCAACAGCCCACTGTCTGTTTCAAGCCCCGGAAAATTCCGCCGAACGCGCGTGACAAGCCGCATCCAATTATCAATGTCTTCCGGGATTGCATAATAAAGATGCATGTTTGCCTCCATCTATTTTCCTATATCACGGGGACGGTTCCTGTGATATATCTACGCGCGCTGAATGATATTGTAGCCAATGCCGGTGAGTCTGCTCAGCTGTCGGATGGAAAAGCCTTTACCTCTTAGCTTTTTTAAGCATTCGTTTCGCGTCTGAGATTCAAGGGCTTGGAAATCAGAAATGCTTTCGCATCCGGAAATGATCAATATTTCTGCCCTTACCTGTTCATCGCTTGGTGTAGCAATAGGCTTTGGGGGCTCATCCAAACAATTGATCAGAACCGGCTTCCCGTTGATCTCGATAAAGCTTTCTTTTGATATCAATGCGAAAATGTCGCCGATATCGGCAATATTTTGCCCGGTGATAAATTCGCTGTAGCTGCTGTATTCATATTCATCGACAGTTTTACACAGGCCTGCCTTCACAGGATTCTGATGGATGTACCTAAGCACGGTAAACAGATATTCCTCGCTGTCAACGTGTTCCGCCTTATATCTGTCCTGAAACAGATGCCCTTCTCTGTCGTACTTAGCATTGTACCAGTACACAAATCGGCTGCCGATCCTGCGGAAAATTTGATCGAGCCCTTCCTGTTCCTCTTTGATCAAAAGATGGATATGGTTGCCCATCAGGCAATATGCGTACAGTTTAAAGCCGCTGATGAGCTTTACGTCCTTAAGAACCGACAGGAATTTTTCATAGTCCTCCCGGTCTTCAAAAATCTGCTGACGATTGATTCCCCTGAGCATTGCATGATAGATTCCGCTTTCGCACTTTTTCCTGCCAGTTCTCGGCATATAGCATCACCCATATACATTATATATTTCTTGGTATTGACAGTCAACAATTTATATCATAGGAACCGTCCCTATGATATACATAATCAGCTAAACAACTTAGCTTTAATAAGGTATGTAGTAATTAACAAAAACATCATTATTGCACTAACAACCCAAACCTGTTCAAATCCCTTTGAAATACCTATTGCGGACAGTACCTGTTCAAATTTGGCATGGCCTATAATTTCGTATACCGCACCAAGTATCCCAGAAAATATCACACCACAAAATGATAGAACATATGCTGCTTGAACGATCATTTTAATTATTTCTTTCATTTGAGAACATACCCCCTTGCGTTGGCTCTTGTTACTGGATCATTGCTAAATGCAGAAATAATTATATGTGACCACGCTATTGCAACAAAAGTATAGGGCAATGGCTTACCACCTGGCGATTTTAAAGCAGAGCCTAAGGTTTGCGTCCCTCAGAAACCCTTTACAACAATTGATCTTCGAACATGATTAAAAGCTATTCCCGCAGATTTTGTAACAGGTGTTAAACCAACGATTATCTATCCATTATTGTATATCGCATGAACCGTCCCTATGATATATATCACAGGAACCGTCCCCATGATATACATTGCCGTGGCACACAAAAAGTATCTTTGTCAAATGAGATCAGCCTCCTGAAAAGCCGTATTCTGCCCCGTTTTGCCGCGATTTGCCGGGCAGAAAAAGTTGTTAATAATCTGTGACTCTGTCATGGAAAAAGCAAAATACGGCAAGTCAAAGCCGTCAATGGTAGTCAAATGGTAGTAAAACTGAGGGGTTCTTACTACCGTCAAGTGAAGGGATAGCCTGGGAAATCAGCTAAACAAGGACCCGTTATATTTCATCTGAGCCTTGATCATCAATCCGATACCTGCAAAAAAGCCAATACCAAACGCGATCCATCCTGCGCCTGTCTGAAATGCGAGATTGATAATCCCCGTGAGACAAGTCCCAACACCGATCAGGAGAAGCCCGATCCCCATGAGGCGTGTATAAGCAGGCACATCAGATTTACGAACATTTTTATAATGATAGTCATGGACGAGAGTGATCATTTGCTTTTTCCAAAGCAGCAGACCCAGCACAACGCATAGAAGACCCACAATCATGCAAACAACAAAGCCGACTAACATTGTGCTAAACACCCCGCAAAATTAAGTAGTTTATTATACCTCATATCAGCAGATTTTTCCACTATAAAAAATCGGCACGCTGCAGCTTGCAGAGTGCCGATAATTTAGAGCGAAAAAATCCCTTTAGTGGATCACTCCTGGCTCTGGTTTTATCTCAATGCAACCGTAAAACCGCCCCATTCAAGAGGGTCAAACGCATCCGGAACTCTTTCCCCCGTAGAGTCGGTGCGGAAGCAAAACGGCTCAAAGGTATAGCCCTCAGAATATGGGTCGAGGCCATCCAGATTTGTCATGGTGATGACCACGCAGTCATCTCCATAGTTTGTCTTGACAATTCCGCTCACCCAAGCCATTGTGCTGTTTCCATTGCCGTCGGTAATCCTGTATTTTACGATATCGTTAACCAACTTCGATGAATCATCCATCCGATAAACGATGCTTGCGTTGAACAGCGAGGGTGCGACAGTTACGCTTATATCTGCGGTTCCATCCTCAATGGGAAGTCTTTCCTCACGCACCTGACGCATATCACCTGGTTTTTCAAAATCAAAGCGTAGCTCCTGTTCGGCAATCGTTTCAATCTTGTTGTTCTCCTGAACCGTGAAAAACACAGGCATCTTTTTGTATTGATTCAGTTTCAGGCGGATCACAAGAGATACATCCTCGGAGCTGGTATCCGCCCCCGAGAGATCAACATGACAAGTGTAGTGTCCTGTATACTTTCCAGTGTCCTCATCCCAACATCCGTCAGCCGACAGGTGGCAATCCGTGCCGTTCACATCGGCATGGTCGCTCCATTCGACCATCATGTTGCCGACATCGATCACTTTCTGCGGGGCACTTGCTGTAAAATATAGGGTTGCGCCATCATACCAGTATTCATCAATTGTCCAGAGAGGGCCGTAGTCTTCACTCTCGCTTTGAACAATTGTTACTGCATTCTCCGTGGGGGTATCAAGTCTCTCTGTCACTTCCTTCTCAGGCATAAACAGGGACAGAAATCCGGCAAGCCCGCCGCTTGCCCATGCAACCACTCCGCCGCCGATTACTAACATAAAAACAGCAGCAAGCGCAGCAATGCGGGCAAAACTCCCTGAGCGACGTGAACGCACATTTTTTTCTTCATTGTGTATTTTGCTCATAACAGCCTCCTTGATCCTTTTTGATGAGGCTTGCTCAGACAGCTCGATGTTAACCGACTCATCGATGAAACCATCCATCATGTCAGAAATTCGTTTATTCAACTCCATAGCCTCCTTCCAGCAGCACTTCTTTAAGCTTTTCCCTTCCGCGGCGAAGTTTTGTCTTGGCGGTAGACGGATTAATACCCATCTCCCGTGAGAGCGTCTCCACCGTCTGGTAGTAGTAATAGTGCCTGATGAAGATTTCCCGATCCGGGTAAGGCATTTTCAGCAGTGCGAGACGGATAAATCGAGCCTGCTCCTTTGCTGAAAAATCCAGCTCCGGGTTTTCGTCAGAAATCAGAATCATATCGTCGTCAAGCGGGATATCCTGATCTGCCTTACGCATCTTTTCCTTGGCCTTATTTCGTGCCAGACCTCCAAGATAAGCCTTCAGCTTTCCCGGCATGACCTTTTCGGAATTATGCCACAAGATTAAGAACACGTCTCTCACCGCTTCTTCAACATCAGCATCCGTCATGAAGGCACCGATGATATTTCCGATGATCGTGCTGACATAAGAAGAATATCGGTCTATTATCCATTCAAGTGCTTTCTCATCCCCGCGCTTCAAAGCGCGTAAGGCAGATACATCATTCACTTTACCACCACCTTTGTCACATTTAACGGCCGTCACTTATAAGATGACTGGAACTGGGGAAATGGTTTCACGAAAGAATAATTTTTTTGAGTATATATCAAAAAGCTATGGATATCAAAAGAACAATGGTTATCCGCGCCTCCTTTCGATCTTGTGGCATCATATATCATAGGTATATCATAGGGACGGTTCCTCTGATATATATCTTAATTCCGGTGATTAATGATGTATATCAAAGGAGCTATTCCTATGTCTCATTTTTTTGCATGTCGTTTCAAATATCCCGGTATAAAAAACAACCGCGTAAATAGAATCAGGGAGACAGTTCCTTGATTCACAAGTTTGGAACGCCCTATCGCAATAAACACTGTTTTGTTCCGGGTTGATGACGGTATATTTTGCACCACAAACAAACCATATCTCACAACATCTGTCTCTCATACTGCAGAAGGAAGGACAGAAATCAGGCATCAAAAAAACCCACAGCGCGTATTTGTGTGCTGAAGGTTTACAGAGGCGCGAAGAAAGTAATTATAATGGTTTATGGATGAATCACAGGAACCGTCCCTATGACTCACAAACTCTGGACTGCTCTCGGTGTTTTATTGGTCCGAACCATACTTTTTTATCACCATGCGGTACCTCGCCCAAAGAAGCGCCGCCGCAAGCATCCAGCCAAGCCCGTCGGCTATACAGGCGGATGTATAACCAAGCCAATTGGTCAGGCAAAAAACACTCAGGATCCGCATGCCCAGTTCCGCAAAACCCGAGAGCATCGGCGTGACAGACGAACCCATACCCTGGATGGCAGGCCTATAGATGTACAAAAGATGCAGACACGGCAGAAACACAAGAGAGCACCTGAGCGCATATACGCCCAGTTCAAACATCTTTGTTTCATTGGTTCCGGTAATCAAATATATAAGCCCGGGCGCAACCAGCCATGAAACCACTATTACAAAAGCCGCCATCAAAACAGAAAGCCTTACTGCCTTTTTAACGCCCGTTCGTATGCGTCCGATCTGCCCGGCGCCGAAATTCTGACCGCTGAACGTAGCGACTGCGCCCTCCAGACATCCGCCGGACATGCTGATAATGGCAAAATATCGGCCCGCCGCAGCCATACCGCCGACAAAATCCGTGCCGAATCCGTTAACGATCCGCTGAACGCACAACCCTCCAATGGCAATCACGCCGTCTCTGAGCATCGGCGGAACACCCATGTATATAAGCGCCTTGAGCCCCGAGCCCATATTGACGTCGTTTCTATCCGGAAATTCCGCTTTCTTCCTGATAAACACGATACAGGAGTACAAAAGCGCAGCAGCCTGCCCGATAACCGTCGAAAGCGCAGGCCCGACAACGCCCATGGGAATCACTTTAATCAGCGCAAAGTCAAGCGAAATGTTGATGACAGACGACACAAAAAGCGCCACCAAGGGCGTTTTGCTGTCCCCCATCGCCCGGAGCGCAGATGAAATCCAGTTGAAAAGCGCAAAAAACACAAGGCCTAAATAGATTACATAAAGATAATCGGTCGCATACAGTTTAAGCTCGCCCGGAAGCTTCAGGATATCCAATATCCGGTCGCAATGCACTATCAGGAAAGTACAGAAGAATACCGCAAATAAGCCGCTCACAATTGCCGAAAGCAGATTTGCCTTCTTAAATCCTTTTACGTCGCCCGCGCCGAACAAACGCGACAACACAATTCCGAACCCATGCGTCAGTCCAAGCATCATGTTCTGCGGAAGCCATGCAATAAATCCCGCCGCGCTGACCGCCGCAAAGGCGTTCATGCCTAAAAATCGCCCAACAATCAGGCCGTCAAAAAGCGTATACAGCTGCTGAAGAACGGAAGAAAGCAAAATCGGGAAAGCAAAGTGAATCATGAGCCGAAGCGGTCGCCCATATGTCATATCCATTGTACCCTTCACGCCCGATTTCTCCTTTCCTCTCAGCTTCTTAAAATCTTCTCCATTGTCTTCCATTTCGAAAGCTCATCCACCAGTTTTCCGGATACCGGATTTCGAGCATCAAGGGATCTTCAATTTCGTTCAGCTTTACGCCGCAAACAGACCCGGAATCAGGGGGACGGTTCCTTGATTCACAAGTTTCGTTCGCCATATCGCAATAAACACCATTTTGCTCCGGGTTGATGACAGTATATTATGCACCACAAATATACCATATCTCACAATATCTGTCTATCACGCTGCAGGAGGAAGGGCAGAGATCAGGCATCAAAAAAAGCTCACAGCGCGGTATTTGTGTGCTGAAGGTTTACAGAGGCGCGAAGAAAATAAGCATAGCGGCTACGCCGCCCTCAGACCATCAACAAACCTCTGGGTGAGGCATGGAGAGGGAGCGCACTCCCTCTCCATTTTCAATCGATTTTGGCGGCATGTACGGCAAAATCGCGCGTTTTCACAAAGCGCAGCGACTGAAAACGCTTCCCCTTTCC